>CACZPL010000277.1 GCA_902783015.1 uncultured Lachnospiraceae bacterium | reverse complement strand
TTCGATTGACGCCCCGGTATCCTTATCCTTGATATCGAGACCCAGGTAGATCCTGTCCACATCCAGGCCAAAGCGGTAAAAACTGTAGGTCTGCGCAAAGGATTCCGCGGCGTGATCCATGCCCTCACTCGTTATGCCCAGCGCCTCGGCATAGACCACGGATTGTGCCTGTACGTCGGCGGCATCCAAAACCAGACGGATGGCTCTGCCTCCGTTTTGGGTCCACTCCACCCACATAGGGACGCGGAAGGTCTTTTCGACATCCGTCGACGCCCCGTTTTTGAAATACTTCGCCTTCATGGTTGTCGCCCGGTTTCCGGTCGCCTTTGCCATGGTCTGCGGAGGCAGATTGGCCGGATCGATCTCAAATTCCAGAGACATCACCTTCGGGCTGGCCGCTCCCTTCTTTTCCGCATCATAGAAGTTCAGCGTGAAGGTCAGATGATTGCCTGCACCGAACACGTCCTTATCCTCTTCCGGATAATATACCACATTCAGCGTTTCTTCGTTGCGCAGCTCAAAGGCTCCCGTATCGATCTTGAGCTCGTTCTGTGTCTTTCCCTTGATGGCCTTTGACAGGGAATCGACCCCGTAATAGCCGAGCATCAGCTTGGATCTGGTGCTGTCCGTCCGGTCGGACACATCCACCTTGCCGGCCTCCTCACCGTAGGAAAAACCGTCAGCACGATTGCTGTAGCAAACCGCAAACACCTGACCCGCGTCCGGCGAAAACTCGATCAGGATCGACGCATCGTTCAGAATGGATTTGTCATAAATAAACGACGTGATCAGCGTAAAGAGAACCTTGCTCTCCTCGTCCGCGGTTCCGTTCAAAAAGTCTTCGTAGTCGCCGGGTGCGGCGGAAAGGGATACGATATCTCCCTGGTACTTTGCCTTGTCTGTCTTTCCGGCACTCGTCTTCCAGAGGGTATTCCAGATATAATGATTTCCCTCGGAATCCTTGAGGCTGGATAGCGCGATCCTCCTGCTTGAAGCTCCGGTCTCCACGATCTGCTTTACGATGTAATCTCCGTCGGCGTCCTTCAGCTTGTTTTCGACCTCGCGCTCCAAGGCTCCGCTTGCCGCATATTCGTTCAACTGGTTCTGGGCAGCCAAAAAGATCGTCTCCGCACTCGCATCCTCCTGTTTCATGCGGGACCAGTCCTGCCACGCAAAGATTCCCATCGCCGTGAAGGTCATCATGATGGACATGATCACCAACACCACAATGAGCTCGATCAACGTAAATCCGTTATTCTTTTGTGCGATCTTCTGTTCTCTCATCGCAACCTCTGTCTGTTTTCTTTTATTCTGACACGCAGGCTTCGATTTCCTGCCATGTACGGGAGGCGTCCTCTGTATGCGCCGGCACAGCCCCGTGACTTGCGGAACCGTTTCCGGCATGGTGGTTGAACACGCACATCTCCGCCAGATAAATCGTTTCACCCTTGTAGGTTAAGGTCTTACAGTTTTCCTCGGAAGCAAACACCGGCGCTTCCTCGGTCCATTCATCGTTATAGTAAAACCAGGGTTTGCTCGTATTCTTTTCCAAATACACAAACACATAGATCTTATATCCCTTTTTCAGGCCCGACAGGCCCTTTCCCCGATACGTAAATCTCCCACCGCCGGGCTCTGTCATACTTCCGGCAAAGAATCCGCAAATGTAGGGATCCACGCCGATGGAAGCACTGAAAAGCGCATCCTCGCCCCATTCGGTTTTCCATGAGTATCCGACAGACCCGAAGCTCGGAAGGTCTCTGTGATCCACATTCGGCATCAGCCCCTGGTCATATAAAGACGCAAGCTTTGCCTGTGTTGCGGTATAGAGTGCCTTGGCATGGGTCAACTCCTCATTTCTCTTTGCCCGGTCGATGAAGCCCAGGCAGGCGGGAACCAGGATTGCAGCGAGGATCGCGAGGATCACCAGGATCACGATCAGCTCCACCAGGGTAAAGCCGTTATTCTGATGTGTTTTTCTCCCGGTTTTCCTGTGCATATCAATCTTCCTTCAGTGTGAAATAACCCTGTACTCCCGGTCTGTCTATCTTTGCATAGGCGGACGAATTGCTCAAATACTGTGTACCGTTTCCGCCCACAATACTTTTCGCGTTGTTAAACATATTCTTTGAATTCGGCTTCTTCTCGGCCATCTTGGTTTCAAAAAGCTCGGAGGCTAAGATCGTAGTGAGTGGATTATACTCTTTCGTGTTGTCGATGCCTTCAAACATACTCTCGACAGTTGTAATACTGCTCAGATCAAAGCCACTGACATCTAAGGCCTTTGCGCCGATTGCCGCAAACATCGCATTCATGGTCGTCACTTTTCCGGTTTTGAAATCCGGTCCGAAAATGATCTTGATATCTGCCCTGTCATCCAAAAATGCCTGTTTGGTGTGACCGGAACCGATACGTTCTTTATCCGTGCCGATTTCGTTGTTCCAGAAACGCATGCTGAACATCTTGGACATGTCTGTTACGTTTTCCGTATTGAAGTTTGTCAAATCCGCTTTCGGGAGTCTGAAACAACCCTCAAAGCAGGAGCCGAGGTTCGTGAGCGCCGTGCTCGTATGGATCCGACTGACATCAATATTCTTCAATCGGATGCAGTTCTTGAACATGGAGTTCATGGTGGTGCAGGATGCAAGATCAAACTTGTCCTCACTCTTTGTTCCGAGGTTCACCGTGTCAAGATAGAAGCACTGCCTGAACATGTCGCTGGCGTTTGTGACGTGACTTACGTCCGCCCCCGAAAGGTCCACCGACTGCAGTGCCGTACAGTCATAAAACATCTGACTGATATTCTGGGTTGACGACAGATCGCATTCGGACATATCCACCGTTTCCAAAGCCTTGCGTCCGCTAAATAACTTATTGAGGTTCTGCGCGCCCGACAGGTCACACCCCGCCATCGCGACCGTTGTCAATGACGAGCAGCCGTCCAGCCACTGGCTGAAATTATTTGCACTCGACAGGTCGCACTCGGAAAGATCAAACTTTTGGAGTGACGTACAGCCTTTAAAGATCTGGCTCAGATTTTCCACCTTCGACAGATCGCACCCGGACAGATCAACCGTTTGCAGAGCCGTGCAGCCGTTAAATAACTGATAGAACGACTGAACGCTCGACATATCCCATTTTGTCAGGTCGATCGTTTGCAGTGCCTTGCATCCGTTGAATGCTCCCGTCATGCCGCTGATGGCTCCCGTCGTCCACCCTTCCGTATCGATTATCTCCAGCTTGCTGCAATTTTTAAAGGCATAGGACAGGTCCGTCACCAGAGGGAATTTGCTGTTCTTCAGATTCAGTGTGGTCAGCTCGCTGCAGTTCTCGACCAGGGAGAACAGGGACGTGGCATTTTTTGCTTGAAATCCCTCCAGATCCAGGGTCTTTAGATTGGTATACCCCTTAAACTTGTCCTTTAACGTTGTCAATTCCGGCAGTGTGGCATTTTTCAGTATGATAGTCTCCAACGTGCCTTTTGAATTGGTGAACACTTCGCCGGGAAGGGGCTTGTTGCAATTCCAGCCTGACAGATCAAGGTATTTTAATTTTTTGACATCCTTGAAGGTAACACTTGTCAGGGAATCACTCGCATCACTCAACTGAAAGCCCCAGTACCCAAGCTCAATATTTTCCAGCTCTACGCAGGAATCAAAGGTCTGTTTCAATACGGTTACATTTCCGGGCACGCCGTTATACTTGACGCCGTTCGGATCGGTTCCCACCTTCCAGCGATCGAAATTGATCCGCTTCAGCTCGCGGCATTCTCGGAAAGTAGATTGGAAATCGGTTACATTGACCGGAATGATCCCGCTCAGATCAATATAATCTATGTGGTCCATCCTGCAAAAGGTATTGTTCATGTTGGTCAGCTTCTCGCTTGTATAGAGCTTTGATGTAAAGCTGCCATCCGTGATGCCGTCACACTCATAGAACATGAATCCCATGTTTTCGCAATTGTCAAGATGCCAGCCGTTCGTCCCGAAATTGATGTCGGAAAGGGACTGACAGTAAATAAACATGCCGTAGCAGGATGAGATCGCACCCGCATCAAACTTGGAAAGGTCCAGATGCTCCACGCTGTTTTGACCTGCAAACATATTGGTGACATCGGTGAACGATGTGATCGTCGGAAGCTTCCCGAAGTCAATGGTTTTAAGTGCGCTGCCGCCGTTGTCCTTGTTTCGGATATGTGCTTTGACCATCTCCTGGCCGACTCCTACGCTCGGATCATTCGGATCTCTGACGCCGTCCAGATTAAAGAACAGATGGTTCATGTCCAGAGTGCTTCCGACCTTATCAAATGCGTCGAAGCTGACGGACTGCAGATTGTATGCATACTGGAACATCCCCGCCATGCTCGTAAGATTCGGGGCCACAACATTTTGTCCGAAATCGATACCGGTGAGCAATTTGCAATTGTCGAACATGTATGCCAGACTTGTCGTCTTGTACAGATCGAAGCCTGCAAAGCTGAAGGTTTGGAAATTGGTGCTTTTCAGCATATCCGTGCAGTCCGGAGCCATAAAGGCAACGGATGCATCCGTACACCACCGCACCTCATCTCCTTCAAACCATGCATAGATCGCGTATTCAGAGTCCTCTGCCCCGTCATCCACTTTCACTGCCCCTGCGGGAAGCTTCGTAACATCAAAGCGCTCATCCTCTCCGAGATAGGCGGTCGCATCCTCAACCTGCGCAATACCGGTGATCAGAGCCTTTTTCGATTTGGTAATAAAATCTCTGAATTTGTCTTTATCCAGCGTTGCCGATTCCTTTGGGTCAGCTTCGACCTGAGCGATAAAGGTGAATTCCTCTTCCTCCTGTCCGGTGACATATTCCTGAATGGAGGCCAGGTTCGCGTAGGTGCCGCTGCCGGCTTCATCCTTCCAGTTCAGCAATCGGAAGCCCCGAAATACGCGAAACAGCAAAGTCTGCGAATCAAATGTAAAGCGGTTATCTTTTTTGATCTTCTTAATCTGTGTTTCTCCCGGTTCCGGCTTCCAGTTGGTCTCGATCGTCGAGGTACGGTTGCTGGTGGTAAAGAGAACCGTTACTGACGCAACCTCGGTATCACTCTCGGAAGCTTCATCGGCAAAGGCACTCTTTTTCATCTCGTCAAGCTTCAGAGTCACCTTCTTTGTTATTTTTATCTCCGGAGAGTCTATGATGTCCTCGTCGACATCCGCCACATACGTTCCGCCCGGTTCAAAGGCAAGGTCCGGGCTGTAAGGCCATACATGGATCACGTTCTGCGCTGTCTTATCCGTACCGAGATATGCAAGTGCTTCGCTCTCCTTCTCGAACCATTCCCATTCGGTGCCGTTATATGCCGCAAAATTGTTTTCATTTTCTTTGAACAATGCCTTTCCGACGGTATAACTGCCGATCTGCTCCGTGACCGCAAGGCTCTCTTCCGGTCCTCCGGCCGTCTTGGTGTCTACCAGCGGTTTGACATTCCATACCGTAAACTCGGTGGATTCCGCAGCGTCTGCTTTGATCCTTGTCTGGTTTCTTTTCGTGTCATCAAAACGATTGTCGTTTGACGAAAAAATATCTGAAAGCGCCGCCTGCGTCGCAGAGAGTGCAGACTGTCCGTGGGCAATGATCTCCTTTTTCTTTGTATGGTCTATATAGCCAAGGCAGGCAGGTACGGCAATGCCCGCAATGATCACCAGGATCACGAGCACAACAATAAGCTCCACCAGCGTGAAGCCGCCAGGAACACGATGTTCATGTTGTTTTCTGCTGTTGCGGTTCATATGCACACCTCCTTAATCTAATCTGAAATAGCACGATAACTTCGTAATCTTGCCCAGTCGGTGGTGCGATGCAAAATTATGACTTCGTCATAATCGCACCTTCATAACCTAACTCAATCTAATGTAATATATCGGCATAATTGTCATAAAAAAACAGAGTAATATTATGTCAACCAATAGCAGGTCACACATATACACTCTGATTATAGCACTTTGCACCCGTCAAAGCAAGAAAATAAGCCGTGTTTCACGGTTTTTTCACACTTTCGGATGCAAAAAAACACAGGAACGATGCATTTTTTCACACATCGTTCCCGCGACCTTTATTATTTCAAATATTCCGTTTTCTCACCCTTCAGCCATGACCAAAAATCGGCATTGTCTATGCTTTTGTCGGTATATAAGCACTGTTCGGACAAAGAGATCAAATAGTATTGCAGGCGTTTATCTTTTAAACTCCCGGATTTCACATAATTGTATTGTGAGAATATCTCCGTCGTCCCCTTTTGCCTTGGGTTCATCTCCGTCCAGGTACCGTTGTAATAATACAGCGGGACTGCATCCTTGTTCTCCATGTAAAGCGCATAATAAACGGTATACTTATCATGTGCGGTAACACCGTTTGTTCCGCCTTGCATATTCTTTTTCCAATTACTGCCGACAGCGACCATAAAGAGAAACGGTTCTTTCTCTCCGGTCATATCCGCAAGCGTCATTATCCTGTTCGCCATTTCGGATCCCCGGATATCCTGATCTCCGTTTTTATCCGACTTGTTTCTGGGGTTTTTGACCAGGAGCGTATTAAGAGGTGTATCGCCATACTTCGCGTACGCTGCGCTAAACTCGGCTTGCGC
>CACZPL010000276.1 GCA_902783015.1 uncultured Lachnospiraceae bacterium | reverse complement strand
GGTGAGTTCCATCATTCCGTTGTAATCGGTATATGCCTGGTAGAGCTCCATAAGTGTGAACTCCGGATTGTGACGGGTGTCGAGGCCCTCGTTTCTGAACACGCGGCCGATCTCGTACACGCGCTCCATACCGCCCACGATCAGTCTCTTTAAGTAAAGCTCAAGGGAGATGCGCAGCTTTAAGTCTTCGTCTAATGCGTTAAAATGTGTCTCAAACGGACGTGCGGCAGCGCCGCCGGCATTCGACACGAGCATGGGAGTCTCTACCTCCATGAACCCGCGCTCATCCAAAAAGCGGCGGATACAGGAGATGATCTTGGAACGCTTGACAAAGGTTCCCTTTACATCCTCATTCATGATGAGGTCCACATAGCGCTGACGATATTTAAGATCCGTGTCGGTCAGCCCGTGGAACTTCTCCGGCAGGATCTGTAAGCTCTTGGAGAGAAGGGTGAGGGAATCCGCGTGGATGGAGATTTCACCGGTCTTGGTGCGGAACGCCCAGCCCTTGATACCGAAGATATCACCGATATCCGACTTCTTGAACTCGGCATAGGGTTCCTCTCCGATCACATCGCGTGCTACATACACCTGGATCTTTCCCTTCAAATCCTGGATATTGCAAAAGCTTGCTTTTCCCATCACACGCTTGAACATCATACGTCCGGCGATGCTCACCTCGATGGGCTTTGCGTCCATGATGGCGCGGCGCTCGTTATAATCATCGGTGATCGCCTGCTTTGCGGCCTCCTCGTCCATGCCGTCGGTATTGACCGGGGCACGGTCCTTTAAGAGCTCCGCCTCGTGCAGCTCGTAGAGGTTTTTCACCTCGTCCGTGTGATGCGACACCTGATACTTGGTGATCACAAAGGGGTCCTTGCCCGCTTCCTGCAGGGCAGCCAGCTTCTCGCGGCGCACCTTCTTTAACTGGTTAATGTCCTGCGAAGCAGGCGCATTGTTCTTCTGATTATTCTCTGCCATAATACACTCCCTTAAAACGCCAAAATGACAGCGCAAAACTGTCATAATGGTGAAGTCTGTCTAATTCATTGGTCAAAAGTCAAACTACTTCTTCTTTTTGGAAGCAGCCTTTTTCTTATCCTTCTTGATGTTCTTGATCACATACTCGAACTCTCCGTCCGGAGCCTCCACGGTGATCACATCGCCTACCTTTTTACGCATCAGAGCCATGCCGAGCGGAGACTCGTTGGAGATCTTGTTCTCGAGGATCTTAGCCTCGGTGGAACCGACGATCTTGTATTCCACCACTTCATCGAGCTCCACATCGAGGAGTGTCACGTAGGTTCCGAAGCCCACGGTACCGGCCTCGTAGTCATCCTCATCGATCACCTCGGCGTTCTTTAAGATTTTCTCAATCTCTTCGATTCTGGTCTCTATGTCACGCTGCTCGTCCTTTGCGGCATCGTACTCTGCGTTCTCGGAAAGGTCGCCCTGCTCTCTGGCTTCCTTGATCTTCTGCGCAACCTCCTGACGTTTGTTTACCTTCAGTTCCTGGAGTTCATCCTCCAGCTTTTTCAAGCCTTCCAGTGTCAGCAAGTTCTTCTTTTCAGCCATCTCTTTCCTTCCTTTCACGGCGTAAGCGTTCACGCCTGTATTCTACTCAAATACAACTTTCACAATTTTAGCAAAAAAACATCATAAAATCAAGGTTTTTTGCGGATATTTAGCGCAACATCCAGTTGCTGATCAATTCCTTCAGCTTCTCGTCCGGATCCGATCCGAGTTTCGCTATATTTGCATTCGGGATGAGACCGCCGGCCATAAATGCATGTCCGCCACCATCGCCGTAACCGGAAAGGACATCCGCCAAAAGCTCCGCCGCATTGATCTCCGACGGAATCTCCGACCGCGATGAAAACTTGTAACCGTCCTCCCGCTTGGAATATACCACCGCAACTTCGACCGCATCCAGTGCAAGGATGAAATCCGAGATGGTTGCCACAAGTGCATCGGGACACGGAAACGGGATCATGGCAATTCCGAGTCTGCCGTAAATCTCAATATTCTGTATGGCCGATCCGTAAGCGCGAAGGTCCGCGTACTCCATGGAATCATGCTCTAAGCGTCCCAGCAGTTCCTGATCGCAAAGCTTGATCAGCCGGGCGAACACGGCGATATCCTCATCCGCAACGCCTCTGGTAAAATTCAGCGTATCCATCTTCAGACCGTAGAGAAGCGCAGTCGCCGTGATCGTGTCCGGCTCTATGGATAGCTCCTCGAAATATGTGGCGATCATGGTCGCACAGCTTCCGACCTTGCGTACCTCGTGAAGCAGCAGGCCTTCCACCTCCACATACGGGTGATGGTCGATACACGCGATCTCATGTCCCTTAAGGTCTTTGATATTTCCCGTACCCTTCTGGGAATCCACGCAGATGATGGGATCCGTTTCCTGCATCTCGTTTTCAAGCTCCTCATAGGCGTACATGGTGATCCCGCAGAGTTCCGTCATCTTGCGGGTGTTCACCCTGTCGATCTTTCCCACGTAACAGAGCTTCGAAGCCACTCCGAAGTGCTCAAACAGCTTCTGGAGACCGTAGGCAGATGCGATCGCATCCGGATCCGGAAAATTGTGCGTCTGAATGTACAGGTTCTTCCCCCGGCAATGCTCCATTAATTCTCTTAAATCCATATCTCACACCTCCGACGAAACAAACATATGCCTGTTCATAATTTCTATACTGTTCTGCCTGTCTTTCCTTCTGTTTTCCGAACCGGGATTCCGTTTACGGTGAGATCGTCCGTCAGCTCGATCACGAGACATTGTTTTCCGTCGATCACGCGCGTATCGATGATGTCCGTGTGCTTGCTGTTGATCCTGAGCACCATGTCCTTCGTCTTCACCTCAAAGTTTCTGACCGGCACTACATTATCGGCAAAAAGCTTCTCCTCCACCCGCACCTTCGGCGTGTAGGGT
>CACZPL010000275.1 GCA_902783015.1 uncultured Lachnospiraceae bacterium | reverse complement strand
GCCACATCCGCATCATGCGTATCGCCGACAACATGCGGAACGTCGCCGTCACCGAGGGCGACAAGGTGGAGGCCCAGATCAAATTCGGCTGGGAGGTGGATGCCTATCCGGTCAACGATATCATCGAGAGTGTAAAGGCTGTGTCCGAAGCGGACGTAAACGCGCTTTTGGATGAGTACTATGAGAAATATAACATCATCTTAGATGGCAGAGATCCGGAGGAGTTTAAACGCCATGTGGCGGAGCAGGCGAGGATCGAGATCGGCTTCGAGCGCTTCCTCGAGGAAAAGGATTACCAGGCGATCGTGACACACTTCGGAGATCTCGGCGCCTTAAAACAGCTTCCGGGACTTGCCATTCAGCGTCTGATGGAAAAGGGCTACGGCTTCGGCGCGGAGGGCGACTGGAAGGTGGCCGCCATGGTGAGGCTGATGAAGATCATGACAGCCGGAAAGAAGGACGCAAAGGGTACTTCCATGTTGGAGGATTATACCTATAATCTCGTACGAGGCAGGGAGGGCATCCTCGAGGCGCATATGCTGGAGATCTGCCCGTCCATCGCGGAGGGGCCGATCAGCATCCGCGTGAATCCGCTCTCCATGGGAAACAGGGAGGATCCGGCAAGACTTGTGTTCACGTCCAAGGAGGGAAGAGGTATCGCAACCTCCCTTGTGGATATGGGCAACCGCTTCCGCCTGATCATCAACGAGGTGGAGTGCAAAAAGACCGAAAAGCCGATGCCCAAGCTTCCAGTGGCAACGAATTACTGGACACCGTATCCGGATCTTTACACCGGGGCGGAAGCATGGATCCTGTGCGGCGGCGCACACCACACGGCCTTTTCCTATGACCTGACCGTGGAGCAGATGGCCGACTGGGCGGAGCTTGTGGGCATCGAGGCCCTGATCATCGATCAAAATACCACGATCCCGGGAATCAAACGGGATATCAAGCTCGGAGAACTGTTTTATCAATAAATGAAAGAGACCGACATGGAATTGCAATTTGTTCTCGGCGCCTCCGGCGCCGGGAAATCTTTTAAAATCTATAAAGAGATCATTGAGCAGGCTACTCTGCATCCGGAGTTAAACTATATCGTGCTCGTGCCGGAGCAATACTCTATGGTCATCCAGAAGAAGATGGTGGAGCTCTCGCCGACGGGCGGCTACATGAACATCGACGTGATCGGCTTTAACAGGCTTGCATATCGTTTGTTTGATGAACAAAACGAAAAGCCCGGTACCGTGCTCGAGGACTTCGGAAAGAGTATGCTTTTGATGCGCGCGGCAAGAAGCGTTTCGGAGGACCTCTCTGTGTTCTCCGGGATGCTGGACAAGCCCGGGTTTATCGATGAAGCAAAGTCGCTGATGTCCGAGCTTTATCAATATGAGCTTGACCGGACGAAGTTGTCGAATGCGATAGACGAACTGGAAAAAGGCGGACGGGACAGCCTGCTTGCAAAAAAACTCTCGGATATGAAGCGGATCTATGAAGCCTTTGATCGGGAGATTGAGGGAAGCTACATTGTGGCCGAGCAGCTGACGGAGCTTTTGGCGGCAATGATCGAACGCTCCGAGCTGATCGCGCGGTCCGTGATCGTGATGGACAGCTTCACCGGGTTTACGCCGCTTCAGCTTTCCGCTGTGCGCGCGCTGATAAAACGCGCGGGGAAGGTGTATTCCCTGCTCACCATCGATGAACGTGCGTACAAAAAGGGCGTGCTTAAACCGCATGATCTCTTTTATCTGACGTCGGAGACCGTTCGACAGTTAAAAAAGATCGCGCAGGAGGAACAGATTCCCGTTGCGCGGGATATTTTTGTGGAGAGAAATGCCTCCGCACGGTTTTCTTCGGAAAGTCCCATTGCACATCTGGAGAGGAATCTGTTTCGCTATCCCTATGAAGCTTACGAAAAGTCGCAGAATGCGATCACTGTCACTGTATGTGAGAGCCCGGTCCGGGAAATCTCCCTGTGCGGTGAGGAGATCCTCAGGCTGGTGGAGGAGGAAGGCTACCGCTATAAGGATATCGCGGTTGTGTGCGGAGATCTGCCCGAACGCATTCCCTATCTTGAGCAATGCTTTGCCGGAAAGATCCCCTATTTTGCGGATGCGACCGTGCCCATAAAGAACAATGCCTGCATTGACGCGCTCGGGCACATCCTGCGTATCTGCGAGGAGAACTTCTCCTACGACAGCGTGTTTGCATTCTTGAAATCCGGCGTGTTCGATGCGCTTTCCATGGATGAGATCGATCAGGCGGAAAACTATGTGCTTGCGAAAGGGATCCGCGGAAAAACACGTTACGTCAGATCCTGGAATGAGGAGTACGAAGAGACGCGGGAGAGCTTTATGGACTTTATGCTTCCCGTGTATCAAAAAATCGGCGGAACGAAAAAACATAAGGTTTCGGAGTATGCGGATACCCTGCTTTCCTGTTTGGAGCAGCTTAATGCCGGGGAAAAGCTGAGTGGGCTACCCGGTGTATACGAGCGGCTTTTGGAACTCTTTGACAAGCTTTCATCCCTGATGGCAGAGCAGGAGATGCGGGTAGATGAATTCCATGAGCTTCTTTCCGTGGGTCTTTCCGAGCTTTCTCTCGGCAGGATCCCCGGGACACTGGATGTGGTGATCGTGGGCGATATCACGAGGACCAGATTGGACGAGATCAAGGTGCTCTTTGTGCTCGGTGTAAATGACGGTGTGATCCCGAACTACGGCAGCAGCCCGGGCATCATCACGGATCATGAAAAGGAACGACTGAAGGAGGCCGGGTTTGTCATGGCGCCTACCGATACGGAGAATGCTTATACGGAGCAGTTTTATCTGTATCAGAACCTGACAAAGCCCTCCGAGCGGTTGTACTTAACCTATGCGGCAAACAGCGCGGAGGGGGAGGGCCTGCGGCCTTCTTATGTGATAAACAGAGTGCAGAGCATGTTCCCGAAGCTTAATCTTAAGACTGCGGAGGAAATGGTAGAGATCTGCAGACTGCCCTCCGACAGCTTAGAGCGCCTTTCGCGCGGGATCCGTGATCTTTCGCAGGGCGGAGATCCTCCGGCTCATGAGGAGACACTTGCAGCTCTGAAGCTGATCCTTGAGAAGGGAGATTCCGAGACAAAACGGATGCTGTTTGAGGCCGGCAGCTATCAAAACATTCCGGAACGATTGGCCGAGGATGTAAAAAAACTGATCGAGCTTCGACAGGCCAGACAGTCGGTGTCTAGGCTGGAACGCTTTTCTGCCTGCGCATATTCCTATTACCTGCAATACACCATCGGTCTTTCGGAGAGAAAGACCGACGGCTATGACAACCGGGAGATCGGAAACATCCTGCACGGGACCATGGAGCGTTTGTACAGACACGTGCACGACAATCTGAAAAATGATTGGACGGGCATATCGAAGGAACAACTGGATACGCTCGTGACGGGTTTTGCGGATGAGAGTTTTGATCATGAATTTGAAGGACACGAGGAGGACGGAAAATACGCCTATTTAAGGAGCGCGATTCGAAGGATCGCAAGGCGCACTGCGGGGTCGCTTATGAGAATCTCCGTAAAGGATGGGTTCTCCCCGGAGTATTTTGAATATAAGTTTTTGATGAGCATTCCCTATGGCACGGAGGGAGATAAGGTAAACATCCGCGGCATCGTGGACAGGGCGGACATCCTGACGGACGATGCGGGAGAAAAGCTTTTGCTCCGAGTGATCGATTACAAGTCCGGGGAGAGAAAGTTCGAACTCTCGGATGTCTATGAGGGTCTTTCGCTACAGCTTGCGGTATATCTTGATGTGATGAAGAGTCTTGCGGACGCGGATATCAACAAAGGAAAAACGGAAGACGAAGAGGGCTATGTAAAGATCGTCCCCGACGGCATGTACTACTATCATATGTATGATCCCTTTGTTGATGCGGAGGACCTCGCGAAGGCGGAGAAGGAAAGGGAGAAGAAGCTTTCCCTGAAGGGACTTGAGAATAAGGACGCAGAGTATTTCAATACCGTTGTGAAATATGCGACGGAA
The DNA here is from genome assembly GCA_902783015.1 of uncultured Lachnospiraceae bacterium. Classification (GTDB taxonomy): domain Bacteria; phylum Bacillota; class Clostridia; order Lachnospirales; family Lachnospiraceae; genus Coprococcus_C. The sequence continues at coordinate 528 of CACZPL010000275.1, read as the reverse complement.
AAGTCCGGAGAGCTGGCGGGAAGGATCGCGGCCGGCGAGATCGATAAAAACCCCATCGCTAACGGGGATAATACGCCCTGTAAGCTTTGCGCGTACAAGAATGTGTGCCGCTTCGACGAGCGCTTCGGCGGAAATAAAATGCGGTTCCGCAAGTTTAAGACGACGGACAGGGAAGCAATCTATAAGGCGATGAGAGAAAGGCTGAAGACAGACGATGAAATGGACGGATCAACAACAGCGGGTGATCGATGAATCCCCTGCCAATATATTGGTTTCGGCAGCTGCGGGTTCCGGAAAGACGGCCGTCTTGGTGGAGCGCATCTTAAAGCGGGTGACTGACAAAAAAGATCCGGCGAAGATCACGGATTTTCTGGTGGTGACCTTTACAAAGGCCGCGGCCGCGCAGATGAAGGAAAAGCTGGCGGCAAAGCTTGCAAAGGCGCTTGAGGAGTCCCCGGAAAACGAGCATCTGATGCAACAGGTCCTCCTGGTCAACCGTGCGGATATCACGACCATCGACAGCTTTTG
>CACZPL010000274.1 GCA_902783015.1 uncultured Lachnospiraceae bacterium | reverse complement strand
TCTTCGTAAACGGCGAGGAAGTGGTCATGTACGAAAGCATGTCTGATCTGTTAGACAAAGTGGACTACTATCTGACGCACGAGGAGGAACGCCAAGCGATCGCTCAAGCCGGACAAAAAAAGGTGCTCGCGGAGTATTCCTTTGAGCACCAGCTTGTCCGTATGTTTCAAATGCTTTCCTGATCCGGCCCGGCGTAAGCCTAATCCCTGCCAAACAAGTCCCGCGTGTACACCTTGTCGCGCACGTCCTCCAGCGCCTTGTCGAACCGGTTAGCCAAAATGCACTGCGACTCTTTCTTGAACTCGGCCAGATCATTTACGATCCGACTACCGAAAAAGGTCTCTCCGTCATTTAACGACGGCTCGTATATGATGATCCGCGCGCCCTTGGCCTTGATGCGTTTCATCACGCCCTGGATTGAGGACTGGCGGAAATTATCCGAATTCGTTTTCATGGTCAGCCGATACACGCCGATCGTCACCTCATGCTCGTTTCCGGCGCTGTACTGATTGTTTTCCCCGTAATAGGAATAATAGCCCGCCTTCTCCAGCACACGGTCCGCGATAAAATCCTTGCGCGTGCGGTTGCTCTCCACGATCGCCGACATCATATTCTGCGGCACCTCGGAATAGTTTGCCAAAAGCTGTTTGGTATCCTTGGGCAGGCAATACCCACCGTAGCCGAAGGACGGGTTATTGTACTGGTCGCCGATCCGCGGATCCAGGCACACGCCCCGTATGATCTCCTTTGTGTTCAAACCTTTGAGCTCCGCGTAGGTGTCTAACTCATTAAAATAGGAGAATCGGAGAGCCAGATACGTATTGGCAAACAGCTTCACGGCCTCCGCTTCGGTAAAGCCCATGATCAGTGTATCCACGTCCTCCTTTTCCGCGCCCTCCTTCAAGAGTCCGGCGAAACGCTCCGCAACCTCACGGGATGCCTCGTTGTCCATATCCGCACCCACGATGACACGGCTCGGATACAGATTGTCATAGAGCGCCTTGGACTCCCGCAGAAATTCCGGGCTAAAGAAGATCTTGTCTGTGTTATATTTTTCCCGCGCGGCGCAGGTATAGCCCACCGGTACCGTGGATTTGATCACCATATGGGCCTGCGGGTTCACCCTGAGCACCTGCTCGATCACACTCTCCACGGCAGAGGTATCAAAAAAGTTCTGCCGACTGTCGTAGTTCGTGGGCGTAGCAATGATCACGAACTCCACATCCGCGTAAGCCTCGTCCCCGTCTGTGGTCGCGGTCAGCTGCCACTCCTTTTCCACTAAATACTTCTCTATATATTCGTCGCGGATGGGAGACTCCTTCCGATTGATCATCTCCGCCTTCTCCGGCACCACATCCACAGCAGTCACTTGATTCTTCTGCGCCAGCAGCACGGCGAGGGAAAGTCCCACATAGCCTGTGCCGGCGATTGCGATCTTTGTGTTCATTTTCGTCTCCTTTTCACTAGAGATTTCTTTAGAATACGCACATGATCTTCACGTAGTCCTCGCTCTTGTCCCGCATGATGTGCAGGCCCGTTTCAAGCTCCGCAAGGGCAAACCTGTGCGTGATCAGCATTTCCGGTTTGGCGCGATTTTTTGCGAGGCGGTCCAGCACGTAGTGCCAGTCGTCGGTCTCTTCGTGCGTAAAGGAAGAGTTCCATGTTCCGGTTACCCTAAGCTGGTTTCGGAGAATCTTCCAATACACCGTTTTTTCCAAAGACATATCGGCATGCGGGTTCCCGACAAGGATCGTCGTTCCCGCGGGTGTTGTATTGTCTATTGCATTAGACACTGTTTCGTTTTTCCCGATACATTCAAACAGGATGTCCATCCCGGCTCCGTTCGTCTTCGCATGGATCCAAGAGGACACATCGTTCTTTCGACTGTCCAGAAAATCCGTCTCCACCACACCGAGTGCAAGCGCCCGTTCCTTCTGAGAATTCTTGTTCCCGATCACATAGAGGTTTTCCGCGCCAGCTTCCCTCAAAAACATGGTAAGAAGCAGTCCGATCGTCCCGAGTCCGTACACACAGACGCGCATTTCTTTCAACTCATCGAGCTTGACACCGTCCGCGCATCCGATCCCGGCCCTTCTCATGGCATGTACCGCAACCGCCATGGGCTCGAGCATCGCCGCCTGCTCATAGGATACGCCCTGCGGCAGCTCGATCAGATTCCGCTCCGGCACTGCCACATATTCCGCAAAGCCGCCGTCACAGCGCGAGCCGAGATAATTGTAATGTCTGCACATCTCGTATTGTTTCCGCTGACAAGGGCCGCATTCACCGCAGGGAATGAGAGGAAAAATGCCGACCGGCTTGTTTATCCATTCTTCCTTCACACCTTCACCGAGCGCTTCCACCTGCCCGGAGAATTCGTGTCCCGGGATCAGCGGATGCACATGGGCGCCGGTTTCGTAAATGCGCGGGATATCCGATCCGCAGATTCCGCAGGCCTTCACGCGCACCAGCACTTCACCGGCTTTTGGAGTCGGCACGGGGACTTCTTCGTAGCGTATATCATTTATATCATGCAATACGTATGCGTTCATTTTATCAACTCCGATAATTCCAAGATTCTTCGCTTCGCTCAGAATCTTTTACTTATTCTCCATCCAGAAACGGTCTAAGTCCGCGGGCGTCGTGATCTTGTAATTGTTCTCCTCTCCCGTCACCATGCGGATATCAAGGCCCGCGCTGATTGCAGGCTCCGAAGACCCCCGCGCTGCGAGGATCTGCGCGGGCGAAAGCGCAAGCATAGCATCCTTGTACTTCCCGTATACAAACACCTCCGGCGCCTGCCCGGCGAATACCCGGTCGCGATCCAGCAGACGCTCCACCTGCGTACCGTCCGCCGTCGCATAATAAACCGTGTCCTTCATGGGAAGCACCGGCATGACGCCGTCGCAATCCTGACATGCCCGAATGCAGCGATCCAGCAAGTTTCTGCTCACCATGGGCCGCGCCGCGTCATGCACGATCACACGATCCTCAGGTTCGGTGCACACGCTCATATCCCGCAGCCCGTTGATGATGGACCCGGTCCGGCTGCTGCCCGGCTCCGAAAAGCCGAGGATCGCATCCTTGTCCCTGCACGCATCGGAGATCACATACCGCCAGTCCTCCGCGGCCACGATCCAAAGACCCGCCACATAGTTGCAAGAAAGCAGGCGCTCCATGCAATAGTCGATCACCATGCGTCCGTTCACTTCCATATATTGCTTCGGAATATTGCCGCCCAGTCGGGTCCCCACCCCGCCGGAAAGCAGTAAAACGATATTTCTTGCCATCTCACACCTCTACCTGATAATCCGAAACCATGACCGGTTTCTTTGCCTGCGTAAACATCGGAACCAGCGGTGACGCGCTGCCGTAATAGGCGTCGCTCTCCCGCAGGATGGTCTCATAATTCTCCATGCGAATGTCACAGCGCTCGCTATCCGCCCGCGTTATAAAGGTGTCCACCGCGTCGGAAAGCTGTTTCGTAAGCGCGGCATCCACGCCCTCCCACAGAGTAAGGTCCGGTGGATAGAACCCGATCACCGGCAGGATCCGCTCGCTGTTTTCCTCAAACAACCACAACCTGCTTTCCACCGCATCGACCACGATCTCCGGGTTCTCGGAGATCTCATTTAATCCGATACAATAGAGCAAGCGTTTTTTGCGCACCGGTTTCTCCGTGTTGTCTCCTTCTTCCGCAGGCGGTACATTTTGCTCCACCTGCGAGGTGACAGGCAGATCCCAGCTGCGCACACAAATCTTTTCCTCCCAGGTTGCTCTGTACATTTCCCCGGAAAAAGCGGTCAGCCGCTCCACGTACTGCTCGCGCATATTCTCCGACTGCACCCACACCCGGTCCGCGCGAATCACGCCCGGCGCAGTGACATAGTGCTTCAAATTGTAAAGATCCGTCACATCTTCCTTTGAAAACTCCGCCACATCCGCGATTGGCACATAGCAAAGCTTCGGCGTGTATTTAATGAGCACGGAAGCATAGAGCTGTGCAGGCACCGTCAGGCAGGGGTTTTCGGCATCGTAAGGGTTCTGGATCCAGATCTCGTCCGGCATATGGAAGGAAAGGTCGTAGGTACTCCACGAAGTAAGCTCCAAATCCTCCGGATACGACTCCGCATGCGCAGCTGCCGCGATCTCCTCTTCCGTCATAGTCACATGCCCGCACATATCCTTGAACAATAGCGGGAGCGGCACCACATAGACATCCGTGTCCGACCGGCTCACAACATCCTCGTACACGCTTTGAAAAGCTCTCCATTCCTTTCCCCCGACAGGTAAGAAGAGAATCTCTTTTATGTCTATCACGTTAGACCGAATCGCATCAACAACCCTCTCGCTCGCACCAGCAAGTGCGCTCGCCAGGTCCATGACCAAGGGTACATCCACACCGGCCTCTCCGGACTCCGCGATCGCGGAGTAGAGTGCAAACACCGCATCGCAACAATCCTGCAAGGCCGAAACCGCAGCCACGGTCGACGGCCTGTTTTCCCCCTTGACCTCCTCGATCATGGTACCGAGGTCCACCGCCAGCTGCTGTGCCTCGGGCAAGGAAGCCAGTGCCGCG
>CACZPL010000273.1 GCA_902783015.1 uncultured Lachnospiraceae bacterium | reverse complement strand
GGTTTCCGCTTCGAGCAGGATGCACGACAGCATGGAGGTTGTCGTGGTCTTTCCGTGAGTGCCCGATACAGCAATGCTGTATTTATAATGGCTCATCACCTGCCCGAGAAGCTCGGCACGGGTCAGCATGGGAATGTTAAGCTCCTTCGCCCGTACGTATTCCGGATTGTCCTTACCGATGGCAGCGGTGTAAATGATCACATCGATGTCCGGCGTAATGTTTTCGGCTACCTGTCCGATAAAGATCTTTGCGCCCTTGCTCCGAAGTGCTTCCACGGTGTCGGAGTCCTTCATATCGGAGCCCGATACAGGGAAGTTTCGTCCGAGCAGGATCTCCGCAAGACCGCTCATACTGATCCCGCCGATCCCCATGAAATATGCATGGACGGGTTTGTTAAAGTCTACCTGATACATGGTTTGTCCCTCCGAAACCGGGCGGTACCTATTCATGTGATAGGTACCGCCCGCGTTTTTGTTAATAAATGCTTATAAATCTGCAAGAGTCTGCAGTGCATTGTTTCTTATGATGATCTTGTAGTGCTCTTCCATGTGTGTCGGTGTCGCGTAGGTTGCTTTCTGCTTTACCCCGTACTCACCCATCACATTGCAGGTCTGCACAAATTCCTGCTCGGTATTTTTATTCTTCGACATGAGCAGGTAGAACCGGCTGTCCTTCTCATTCTTGTACAGCGTGTTATCGCTCACATAGAGGTTGCTCACCAGTCTCGCCGAGAAGATGATCTGATCCAAACTCTTGAAGGCATAGATCCGGAAGGTCTCCACAGAGGGCTTAGCTGTCTCCTGCTTTGCCGCAGGTCTTGCGCCGTCCTTGTTTCTTAAATTCAGAGAATCTTCGATATGCTTCAAGGCATTTAAGATGCCGTCAGCTACCGTATTTGCAGCATTGGCCTTGTCGGAAGACTTGTCCTCGGAAGGATCGATCACCTCTTCCTCGTAGGCGGATTCCTCCTCGTAAAACTCCTCCGCCGGCGCAGTGAACTTGGAGAACCTGGTATCAAGCTCATCCGGATCCTCCACCTTGGTGATGATCAAAATAAGCTGCTCCTGAGATACGGGGATCGCCTCGATCATGAGGGGTACATTGTCAGCCTCAAAGCCGTAACGATCCGCGGCCTCCTGCATCAGCTCCCGGAAGAGATCCTTGGCCTTATCCGTGCCGTAGGCAAGCTCCGACAGACGGATATCCTTGTCAGCAAGATCCGATTTATATAAGGTACAACGTATTTGGTTTTCATTTAAACGTTCTATGTTCAATATGATCACTCTCCTATTTGTCCTTATACTATAACACAAATACCTTCAATGTAAAGGAATTTTTCGCTTTTTGATTGATTTTTTCCGCTGCTTCCTGTAAAGTAGAAGCATGCAGTTCATGCGTGTCGTTTTACACTCCGAAAGGAGTGATAGCCGAAAAAAGAAGCGGAACAAAACACACTGCAAACATGAAAAAAGAAGAACCCTGCCGCAAGCGGCAGGGCTCTTCTTTTTCTTATGAAATTAACCCTCTGCGATCACACCTGTGGGGCAAGCACCTGCGCATGCACCGCAGGAGATGCAAGTATCCGGATCGATCTCGTACTTACCGTCGCCCTCGCTGATTGCACCAACCGGGCAAACACCTGCGCATGCACCACACATTACGCAGCCTTCACCGATAACAAATGCCATCTTCGTGTCCTCCTTCATCAATCATACTGAGGCTATTTTACAACAATTGATAATAATTATCAAGTAGTTTCTCTTCCGTTCTCCTCTTTTTCTCTCGCGATCAGCTCCGCCACGGCCAGCTCCTCCGTGAGGCTCTGCACCATATTCTCCGTCTTGGAGAGCTTCTGTGTCAAATAGAAGCTGTGGATGATGAGCAAAAAGATGATAAACAGGAACACAAAGTTGACCGGCGCCATAAACCCGAGCATATCGGACAATTTGTAGGCGATTCCCGGGAAAATGCTCACGATCAAAAGCAAAAGGGAAAAGATGATCCAATATAGGGAATAGTCGATCTTTAACTTAGATTTTCTGACCCTGATCATGACAAAGAACAGGGAGAGCAGCGAAACGACCATCAATACGATTCTCAATAAATTCGACATAGCCTACCTCTTTCTGAACGTCTGGATCACCAGAATGGATAAGATCATACGCGCCATATAGGAGATGGAACGGGTAAAGGTCAGGTAGCTCTTTCCCGCCAGGCGCTCCTGCATATTGGCCTGCACCTCGGCCACCTTTGCACCGCACTTGATCAGGTACGATACGGTGTCCGGCTCCGGTGCCAGGTTGTAGGATTTTTCAAACTCCGCCATACACTTTCTGTTGTACATGCGCATGCCGGAGGTCGGGTCCTTGATGCGCTGCCCCGTGGTAAGGAAGATGGCCCCCGCGATGAGACGACTGCCCATCATACGCGATGACCAGGGCTTCTTCTCTGTCACAAAGCGGGAACCGATCACAATGTCGTAGCCCTCCTTGATCTTCTCGTACATCGGCGCGATATACTCCGGCAGATGCTGCCCGTCGGCATCAAACTGGACCAGATAGTCATAGCCCCTGCGGTACGCGTACTTCATGCCCGCGCGGAACCCGCATTCAAGCCCTAAGTTGATGGGCAGATCCATGTAGTGGAAGCCCCTGCGCTTGCAGATGGCAAGCGTGTCATCCTTCGAGCCGTCATTGACTACCAGATAGTCGTACTGCGGAAAATTCTTCGTCAGGTTCTCCACCACAGTCTCAATATTTTCAGCCTCGTTATAGGCCGGTATCAGGACCAAAAGCTTATCTTCCATCAGTCTTCGTCTACCTCGTTGTATTTTTCACTGGAGCCGTAGGCTTTGCAAAGCAGCTTTGCGATGCCCCGCGGCCAGAACTTTTCAAACATTTCGAGATCCTCCGCTCCGCGCTTGTTTTCCGCGAGCATATCGGAGGTTGTGGAGCCTGCATGGATGCGGTGCTCCATCAAGGGTTTATTCACATATACAAAGGAACCCTTTTTCCTTGAGAGTGCCTCCCACGCCTCCCAGTCCTCGTTGCTGGTAAAGTGGTTTTTGAACACCGGCTGCTCCATCATGGTGAGATTATAGGTCACCGAGGGACAACAGATGGCATTACCGAAGGAGAGCGCACGCCTGCGCATGAACTTAGAACGCGGAAATAAACGCACGGGAACAAGCATCAGCTTCTTGATCTTCAGCATGGCGGAGGGCTTTGCCACCGCGCCGCCCCGAAGCTCCCTGTAATCGGAAAAAGCGATGATCGGCTGTCTTGCCTTCGCCATAGCCGCGATCATAAGCGCCGCATAATCCGGCTCGTAGAAATCATCCTGATGCGCCAGTGTGGCAAGCTTTGTCTTCACCTGCGCCAGGGCAAAATTCCAATCCTGCGTGATCCCGCCCTCGCCGGTATTGACGATCACGGGAAGGCCGTATTTTTCGGCAAGCCCGCGGATAAAGGCGTTGTCCGTATGGGTCGTGATCAGCACGCGCGTCTTCTCCGTCTGTGCCATGACCGAGCGGATACAGTCTTCTAAGTATTCACTTTCGCCGTAGGCACAGATCACAAAGGTATGGCTTTTCATAGTGAGGTCCTACTTTCTCGTGTAGATCGTCTCGGTCAGGGTGTGACTCTCCCCCGGAGCGAGCTCGCGATAGCCGGACTCGTCCGCCGGGATCGGCTGATTCGGCGCATCGATGATCCATGTCATGGGCTCCGGACAGAAATACCCCTTGTCACCGTGATCGTTCCAGATCACCCAGAACTTAAAGTCACGGCATACCTCATAAATGATCTTCTTTCTGCTCTTTGCGTCCTCTACGATCACACCGTAGAAGGGGTTGCCGTCCATGCTTCCCTCCTCCGCAAAGAACACGTCGTTGTCGATATCGTGTAGCACCGGAATCTGCGATCCGGTGAGATACTGTCTGTCATGGTTGGTCTCCGGCAAAAACTCTCCGGTGGGAATGCAATCCCTGCCGAGCTGCCATTTCTCGCCCACGGGCACATAGAGGCGCATATCCAGACCCTCACCGTCCTTGGTCATGGGACCGCTGATGGTGGTGTGGTTGCACACGCCGTAGGGCAGCTGCCTGGTAGATGTATTGGTCATCGTAAATCCATAGTGCAGACCGGACTCATTTAAGACAAAGGAAAACTCCGCCTTGAAGGTGACCGGAAGATATTTAAAGAATTCGTCATTCTCATCGTAGGTGAATGAGGTGACAAGACTTGCGCCCATGGCATCCGCCTCGTAGCTTACCACCTCGTGCTTACGCTTGTGCAAAAAGCCGTGGATGTGATTCCCGAGGGGATCATTTACCGGAAGGTTGTAGGTCGCATCCGAGCACTTTAAGACACCCTTTGCCAGACGATTCGGCAGGTACAGGGTCGGGAAGCCGTAGATCTCCGGCGATTGCTGCATCTGCGCAAGCGTCGCATCTTCGTCGTAGCGGAACACCTCGATCCCGAGCTCCTCATCATACATACGCACCACATTGCTTCCGAGAAACGGAGCTACGATTGCCACATAGCGGCCCGCGCGAAGCTCTACCGCCTGTTCTCCCTTAAAATCGATCAGTTTTGCAGAATTGCTCATAAATGACGCCTCCTAAAGCTTAAACTTTATCTGTACGGGCTCGCCGAGAGACTGTCCGCCTCTGGACTTCACATCCGTGGTGATGGTGAGGTAATAATACTCATTGGGCGCATAGGCATCCATGGGCTCCACCTCGATCATCTCTGTCTGTGTATCATACTTGATATAAGTGCGAAGCTTCTGATTGCTCGAATTGACCACATACATGGTGTCCTTGTTCACTGTCTTCGGATCAAGCGGAATATTGAAGCGCACACGCCAAACAAAATTACCTGTCTTAAACCGCAGATCCTGCTTCACCTTGTTCGCAAGACTCGGCGGAATATCTTCGATTTCGAGTATTTTATTTGCCATATAATCTCCTCCTGGTATGTTATGGTATGATCATTTCGTAATCCTACCTACAACGCAACTGTATGAATCCCGATGTTCTCCGTTTCAAAGATCTCCCGTGTCCGCTCAGAGCGTGTCATGATGATGATCTGCTCCGAGGAGAGCTCCGAGAGCACCTGCAGCAACCGCATTACGGAGGCCGCATCCTCAAACGGAAGACCGTCTATAATGAGCGGCAATCTGTCCCGCATAAACTGCTTTGCAACTGTCAGCCTGACGGCAAGATATACCGCGAAAAGATCCTCCTGCGGCACCTGGCCGATATAGCGCACCTCACCCGCATCCGTGCGGACGATGAGACGGCCGTTCTTACCCACCTGAGCATCGGTATATCTGCCGCCGGTGAGGGTTCTGATCGCATCCGCGATCCTGCCGTTGATATAGTATTTATCCTTTTTCACGCGCTCCCGCGCAAGCTCATTGATGGTGTTGATCGCAAGATTGATGGCCGTTTTCTCGCCGTCGATCCTGCCGCGGCGTTCCCGTTCGGCTCTGAGGGTATCCGTGAGCTTCTTCTTTTCCTGCTCCCGCTTCACCAGACCTTCCTCGATCCCGTGCAGCCGCTCTCTCTCCGAGAGAAACTCCTTGGCAAAGGACATGTCGATCTCCACGTCCTCGTACACCTCGTTCTTTCGCTCGAGATCATATATGATCCGCTTAAACTCTTCCTCGCTCGGCATGTAGCCCTCGGAGAAGAGTTCTCCCTTATCGTAGAGTCCCTGCAGGATCGTCACAAGTACCGCGACGACCGTACAGGCAAGAAAGATATACCTGACCACATTATCGAAGGGAAGCATCCAAACCATCAGTGCCACCACGCCGATCACAAAAAGTCCGACCAGCGCGATGAACCACAGCTTGTCCTTCGTTTCTTTGGGAGGCTTGTAATCCTTCAGAATATCCGCGTTTAAAAATACCCTGTTATCCGAGAGCGCATCCAAGTCCTCGTTTAGGGCCTTGTTGTCCTCATAATGAACCTCGCCGTTGGTGGTGGAGATCAGTCTCCTGGCCTCACGCTTTCTCCGCGCGGTCTCGATGGCAAATTCTTCCTCCACCGTATCGATCTGCTTGCGGATCTCAAAAAGCTCATCCTCCACACCCTTGTAAGGCACAAGCTCCTCCTCAAGCTCCGCGATCCTTGCATCGCAGGCTGCAACATCCTGCTCGGCACGTTTTCCCGAAAGATAGGCCACAGCTTTTTCTCTGTCAAACCTCGCCGTACCCATGGTACCCATGTTGATCAGATACCGTTCCAAGGCCTCGGCGCTGATATCCTCACGCTCTGCCGGGATCATCAGTGTATCCCGGTAGGCGTTTTTCGTCATATCCGTGAAGGTTTTGTACAGCGTATCCTGCTCCGCCGGGATCAGCTCCCTGCCGGTGGCAAGATCGAGCACATTCATCCTTCTTCCCTTTTTTACAAAGCTTCGCTCCACAAGGACACGGTCATTTCCCTGCTGCACGTAAGCTTTTCCCGAAAAGCCGGAACCGTTCTCCGGTCTTCGCTCCTCGAGCACATCGGGCCTGTCTCCCGCCTCCTCCGACGGCGAGATGCCGTAGATGGATGCGCAGATAAAATCGCCCACGGTGCTCTTGCCGCTTCCTTCCTCCCCCGTGATCAGATTTAAGCCCGGGGTGAGGGCGATCTCTTTGTTATGAAATTTTCCGAAATCCTTGAGCAGTAATTTATCCAGATACATCAGTTATCTCCGGAAGCAAACAGGGCCGTAAGACCGTACGTCTTTGCCCGCTCCCTTGTGTCTTCCTTTACCGGACTTTCCTCGTCCGAGAGTCTTTCAAACAGGTCATACGCCAGGTTGTCCCGGTTTTCCCTCATCAGCTCCTCCGTGTCGTAGCTGTAGCTGGTGTTATCCGTGACCTCGTTGATATTAAAGCGCCGCACAAGCTCCGACAGATTGATCTCCACACTGCCGGAGGTCTGACCGTTTAATGTGAGTGAATAAATGTGCTGGCTGCCGGTATCTATGATATCCTGCTCCACCATGCTCCGGATCCCGGAGGCGGTGAATTCCGGCGTGATCTCATAGGTTTTGTCGATGTAATTCCTGAGACTTGCCGACACGAACACAATGTGGTTTTCGCCCAGGTCACTGACCTCACCGTAGATATAACCGTGTTTCCCGATCTCCTTCGGTGAGAGGGGTTCCGGCGAACCCGCAAAAGCCATGCGGTTCTTCACCACATAGGTCGGCTGATGTCTTCTTCCGAGTGCGATATAGTTAAAGCCTTTTTCAAGGAGAGTATCCTTGGAAAACGGCATATGCGTCTTGTCTCCGCCGTAGCCGAGCAGAATGTTATAGGCATCCACGCGACCGGGCTCCATGCGCTCCAGAAGTCGCTCCGTGTACTCCGGCCGCGCATAGCTCATGCCGGTCACACAGACATTGATGTTTTCCATAAAAACACGCGCGGGCTTTCCCGGCGGCATCAGAACGGTATTGGAACGAAATTCAAACGAACGGGCCGCCGCGTCCTCCCCGATATGATCCGAAGCTCCCGCTACGATCACCGTCTGGGTGCGGTGCATCCTTGAAAGCTTCGCGTCCAGCTTTTTGAGCTCCTGATAGGTCGGCGGCGCATCATACAGATCTCCCGCGATCAGCAAAAGATCGATCTCGCGCATATTGCAAATATTGATGATGTTGTCAAATGCTTTTTCAAGCTCGCCCTGTCTTTTCTCGCTCCAGACCCTGCCCGGATCCGGCTTCGCGCCCATATGAACATCCGCAATATGTATAAATCGAAACACGTTTCTTTTACCTCTTTATAATCGATAACACCCGGCTTGCCCCGGGTGTCTTCTAAATAGTGAGACTCAGCTGGTCTCCGAGAAGGAGCTTCGACTCCTTTACCTTTTCTCCGAGGTACATCTTCTTTGCATGTTCACAGAGCTTTGAAAGCGGTATGCCCTCCGCATCCTTATTCCGTTCACCTACGAATACGCTCACGCTGGTGAAGCCCGCACTGCAGGTCACCGCCTGTTCCTCGCCTTCGCGCGCCATCAGAGACTGGCACAAAAACTCCAGTACATAATCGCATATAACACGCTTTGACAGCGTGATGCGGTAGATATCCTTCGTGACTCCCGCCTTGTCCACACTGCCGACAAGCGCAGGGTAACTCTCCGGTCCGGCAAGGTATTCCATATCCACAAAATGCAGCCTGTACTCGCCGCGCTTTACGCCCTTACGCTTCAGCAACAGCGCCACATCCGGCTTTATGTTCATCATCCACTTCGCCACCGGATTGCGATAGCTGCGTTCCTCCTTGCCCCAGCCGTTGATGTGCTTCGCAAGATCAGCAGCGGCACCCGCTTTCTCTATGTCGGCGTTCAGGTTGTAAATGTCCTCGCCGCCCGAGATCTCCGCTGCACGCTCAAGGTCGATCCGCTCGGCCCGGATGTCCGGCGGGTTCATCTTGCCCCGTTTTTTTCCGGACAGCTTGATGATCTCGGCAACCTTGTCGTTTGCGAACTTCACAAGGCTCTTGTTAAAAGCGGCCTTGTCATCTAACGCACTCCAGTAATCCCGCAAAAAAGCGGGCTCGTAAAAGGCCCGGTAAACCTCGTAATTCTTGTTTTCGAAGGTCGGAAGTGAAAGCTTTACCTTCGAGGTTCCGCATAATATACTGTAGAGCATGGCCGTGTACTGTCGCTTTTCACGGCACACAGAGCCCTCTCCTTTTAAATAGTCGTCAATATATAATTCCATAAATCCTCCCGAAAAAGGGTTTTTGCTTTCTTTCAAATCTGCCCTGTATTTTACTATAACACGCAGCTTTTCGTCAAATCTAAATGCCTTCCATGCGAACACCCTTGGATGACAGGGTAAACTTGGCACTTACGGTTTCCTGCTTGATGGCCATGGCCTCACGCCAGATGTTAACCACAACGCCCGGGTAGATCGTGCCGGTCGCCTGAACAGACGCCGTGCGTTTGGAGTTTTCCATCTCCTGCTCACGTTCCGCAAGCTCCTCCTGAATGTCTTTCATCTCGGTGCTCTTTACCACCTTCGCGCGCAGACATTTCATGCGCATAGCCTCCGTCGCCTCGGATTTCATACCCTCGGGCATCATCTCCATCTCACGAAGCTTCTGCTCCAAAAGATCGATATCCTGACGGATCTTTCGCTCGTCACCGCGCAGCTGGGCCACTCTGTCGAGGTAGCCGCGGGGCACGCCGATCTGAAGCATGGTATTCTCATTTGCGTCATTGCCGAAGGACTTTGCCTTGATGCCGAGGGTTGCCGTTACGGTACCGCCGATGATGACACCCTTCTTGCCCTGCACCACGACCTCATTGCGCGCAATGATCTCGCTCTGCATAATGGACTCCGCGTGGATACTGCCCTCTGCCGTCACTTCGCTCTGCTCAATGAAGGAGCATGCGATATCGCCGCCCGCAACGATCTTGGCACGGCCTTTGCCCTGCAGTCCGCGACGGATGGTAACGTTTTTTCCGGCCATGATGGTGCTCGCGCCGACGTGGCCGCTCACGAACACATTGCCCGTGGTCTCTATGGTCATACCGCTTGAAACGTCACCGCGGACCTCAACGTCACCGTTGAAATGGATGTTGCCTTCCTTGATATCCAGGTTCCCGGATACCACATAGATCGGCTCGATGATCACCCGGTCACCGTCCAAAGCGATCCTGCCGTCCAATGTCGCGATATAGGAAATGGTGTCGTCGGAATTTTCCTCGATGCGGAAGCCCTTACCGCGCAACGCACGGAGCTCCTTGCCTTTGGCCGGGCTGATCATCTCGGAATAGACCGTGGAACCGAACTGTCCCATGGTCGGCGGGTGATAGACCGCAAACTCCTGTCCGTTGCTCACCATGGAGATGGAAAGGGAGTTGTGATAATCCACGGTACCGTCCTCGTTGATCTTTGGCTTCGCCCGATCATCCTCGATCGCAACCTTGTATTCGAATCTGCCGTCCTCTCCGGGGACGGGGGCCCTGCCCTCCGCCACCTTGAGCTCCACATCGTACTCGCCGTTTTCCGCCATCTCCGCCAGACGCTTTATATTGTCATACAAAATGCCGTTGCAGATGCCTTCGTCCATCAAAA
This sequence comes from uncultured Lachnospiraceae bacterium, assembly GCA_902783015.1. Classification (GTDB taxonomy): domain Bacteria; phylum Bacillota; class Clostridia; order Lachnospirales; family Lachnospiraceae; genus Coprococcus_C. Next base: position 983 of record CACZPL010000273.1, on the reverse strand, counting down.
AATCTTCCAGATAGTCCTCGGACAACCCCTCCAGGTCCTCCGGGAACTCCGGCTTTGTGATCGTGAGCGTCACCCACATCCGGTTGATATCAATATCCATAAGCAAGCATTCGTTATTCATAGCCTATCCCCATTTATCATCTTATGTATCTAATCGACATAAACAAAGATCTTTGCGATCTCCCCGCTCTCATCGTTTTTCACGGAGATGACCGCCGTACCGGCATTCCCCTTTTTCACGCTGAGGGTATAAAGACCTGTCTTGCTCTTTTTCACCTCACAGCCCGCGACGCCGGCGTTGTCGGAGCTCGCACTCACCTCTGCCTCCTCCGGCACATACACCCGCAGGTCCACATCCTTCTCCAAGTGGAGCACCGACGCGCTGACAAAGATCTTGGAGGAGCCGCGTCCCTCGTTCGTATTTGCAAAGTTGATCAGCGGATCATAGGCGTCCTTGTAGCTTTGGAATTCCTCCTCCACGCCGGAGAGACGCTCCTCAAGGGCTACGACCTCCTTCTTTGCGCTGCTTGCCTCCGCCTGTGCGGAAGTATTCGATGCTTCGCTTTCCTGCATATTCTTTTCCAAAAGGTCATAATCGGTCTTTAAAGCCTCGTACTCCGATTGCGCCTTTGCTTTTGCATCTTCCTCGTCCTTCACCTTTCCGGAAAGGCTGAGGTAACCGATCACACCCACGACCACGCATCCGACCAAAAGCACGCTGGCAATGATCGCCCAGACAAGCACTCCGGATCCGGACTTTTTCGCCTTACCCGGCACCGGTGCCGGCGGCACGGGTCCGCCCATCGGCGGCCGGAATCCTCCGCCCGGCATTACTCCCGAATTGCCCGGAAGCACACCGGAATTGCCAGGCAGCACGCCGGAGGTGCCGGGCAGCACGCCGGAGGTGCCTGCCGGTGCAGCCGGACGCGGAGTCACGGGGGTCGTCTGTGCCAGCACGTCGGTTTTCCCGACCTCCTCGTCAT
>CACZPL010000272.1 GCA_902783015.1 uncultured Lachnospiraceae bacterium | reverse complement strand
GCAGATGGCGGGACTTGAACCCGCACCCACGTACATGGACATGAACCTGAATCATGCGCGTATGCCAATTCCGCCACATCTGCATTTACAACGAGATGTATAATACCATGAAACAGAAGTAATGTCAACTGAAATCCGGAGAAAAAAATGAGTTCAAAAATACCGCCTGTCGTATTAAAAATGAATAGAGAAGCAGTCAAGGACTGGGTACTGCTGCAACCGGAACACAAGAATACAAAGACTCCGGTATCCATGGAAAAACATGTGGAGATAACGGAGCTGAAATTCGGAAAAAACATCTGTTACCGGCTGGTGCCGCGCGGGAATCTTTCCGGGACGAGCATTTTTTACGTGCACGCAGGGGCTTACAGCTTCCACCCGGATGAGGCAGAGTGGGAGTTTATCGCAAGACTGGCGGAGGCCGCAAGCTGTGAAGTCTTTGTCCCGATCTATCCTTTGGCTCCGGAGAGCGGATGCAAGGAGATGTTTGCCTTCCTGTGCGATTGCTATCACAAGATCGCCCTGGACAAGGATATCGAGCAGCTTGTGCTGATGGGATCCTCGGTGGGAGGCGGTTTCGCTCTTTCCATTGCGCTTCTGGCATGGCGTGAGGGCTATCGGAAACCGGACCAGCTTGTCATGCTCTCCCCGGCGCTGGATGCGGAATTCTTTGATAAGGAACTCGAAAAGCAGGTACATGCCTACGGCCCGGTGAAAACGGGTGGCCTGTTTTATTCGGATGGGTTCAAGGACTATCTGAACACCTACTGGGTGCGTGAATATGTTGCAAAGACGGAGTACACAAGTCCCTTCTATGAGGACTACACGGATATCTGTGATGATGTCGTGATCTTTTCGGGGACGGATGATCCGATAAACTGTTATGCCAGAGAATTCTACAACCGTGCAAAACGTGAGGGTATCAACATTCGCTTCTTTGAATTTGAGGATGAAGATCACAATTTCCTTTTGTATCACGACACCCTGGAGGCAAAGAAGGCCTTCGGCTTTTTGAAGGATGTGCTGGCACATACCTACGAGAGTCCGAGTACCTTGTATGAGCTCTACCCGGTGAAGCTGATGGCAAATTGGAGCAAGCATTTTCCGGATTCCTTTACGGATGCCTGGGCGGAGAAATTCACCTATGAAAACAAATTCGATTTTTCGGGTATCAGTACCAAGGTGTCCGAATACAGCAATATCCGCATGGCCGCAGCGGCCTGCGCCTGTGATGCTGTGGTGAGAAAATATATTGTCCAGTATCCGAACTGCACAGTCATCTATGTCGGCTGCCGGCTGGCAAACGCCTTTGAACGCCTGGACAACGGCAGGATTCAGTGGTACAGCGTGGACACGCACAATATCATGTCCATCCGCCGTTCCATGTACGGGGACAGGCCGCGGGAAAAAACGATCGGCAGAAGCCTGATGGATTTCTCCTGGATCGATGAGATCGAGTGCGAGCGCGATAACGGTGTGCTCTTTGTGTCGAGTGAGGCCCTTCTTTACATGCGGCGGAGCAAGGTGAAAAGGCTCTTGGATAAGCTGAAGGAGCGGTTCCCCGGCGCGCAGATGGCGTTCATCGCCGAGACCTCCGACGCGATCCTCATGGATAACTTAAAGCAGCGGAGCGTGCTCGTGAAGCGCAAAAAACGTACCTACATGGATGATGTGGACAAGCTCTTTAATGACTGGAGCACGGATTACAAGGTGATCTCCGTGGAGCCTACGATGAAATATATCAATTTAGACAAGCTGAAGCTGAAGCTTTCCACAAGGCTTCGGATCAAATACAACAAGATGACCTATAATCATAAAATCGTGAGACTGAAGCTCGGCAACGAGGCGTATGCGATCAAGGTATGATATGTTAAGAGCAGAGAATCTGGTTAAGACCTTTGAACGAAATGAAAAGCACAAAAAGAAGACGATGTTTAATGCTGTAGACGGAATCAGCATCTCGGTTTCGCCGGGTGAGATCGTGGGAGTCCTCGGGCCGAACGGCGCGGGGAAAACGACATTGCTCCGTATGCTCGGCTGTCTGATGAGCCCTTCCGCGGGTACCGTGGAGGTGGAAGCTGACGGAAAACTGCTGACGAGCGAGCAGGAGATCAAGCGTCGGATCGGATATCTCTCCGGAAATACAAAGCTTTACGCCAGGCTTTCCACACGGGAGCTTCTCGCAACCTTGGGCGGTGTGTACGGATTGTCGGAGGAGGCGATCATTGCGCGGGTCGAGCGGATCTCAACCCTGCTCGATATGCGGAGCTTTCTCGATAACCGCATTGAAAAGCTCTCCACGGGGCAGACACAGCGTGCGTCGATCTCCAGGTGCCTGATCCATGATCCGGAGATCTATATCTTTGATGAACCGACGCTCGGCCTTGACATCATCAGCAGTGCAGCCATTGTCAACTTTATGAAGGGCGAAAAGGAACGCGGGAAGGCGGTTCTCTACTCCACGCACTATCTCGAGGAGGCGGAGTTTTTGTGTGACCGCGTGATCATGATCGATCAGGGAAAGATCATCGCGCAGGGAAGCGTGGATGCCTTAAAGGAAAAGACGGAGAGTGCTTCGCTTCGCGAGGTGTTTATGAAATTGATGGAACCCTCTGGTCAAAGATTGGAGGGCGGAAATGAATCGTAAGATTATTCAACTACTCTATAAAAAAGAGATGCTGGATGTGCTGCGTGACAAAAAGACGGTGCTCATGATGCTCATCGTGCCGCTGGTGCTGTATCCCCTCATCTTTGTGCTGGGGCTCACCATGATGGCAAACATCTCGACGAGCATGTCTACGCAGACCTACAGGATCGCAGTGCAGGAGGATACGGATGAGGAGCTTCTTCGGTTATTTCAAAAGAAACGCAAAGACGAGTATTCATTCAAAATTGTTGCAGTTTCTGAACCGTTTGTTTCACTGAAAAATGAGGAGATCGATGCTTATCTTTCACGGGAGGATAACGAGTACAGGATCTGGTACCTGTCTTCCGTGACCAATTCGCAATATGCATCCTCCTACATGAACAACGTGCTTCGGGAATATAAAGAGCAACTGGTGAAAAAAGAGCTTGCCGCGGCGGGGCTTAATGTGGAGCAAACCCTGTCACCCATCACCGTGGCCTATCAGGATATGGCGAGCAGTGAGGAGACGGCCGGGAACCTGCTTGGTACCGTGCTTCCCTTCATGCTTGTGGTGAGCCTTTTGATGGGGACCATGTATCCGGCCATCGATACAACGGCCGGCGAGCGGGAACGCGGCACCTTGGAAACGCTGCTCACGCTCCCGATCAAGAACAGCGAGCTCATCTTCAGCAAGTTCCTCACGGTAGCGACCATCGGGATCGCGTCTGCCGTTTTAAACATTTTATCCATGGGCTTTGTGGGCGTGTATATGTACCGCATGACAGGCCGTGTTTCGGGCAGGACAGGAGACATCGCGCTCTCGAAATTTGCGCCGGCCCTGCTGATCGGCGTTCTCTGCGTGCTTGCGTTTGCTGTGTTTATCAGCGCCGTTTCCATGTGCGTCACCGCATTTGCAAAGACTTACAAGGAGGCGAACAATTACATCACGCCGCTCATGCTGGTTGTGATGTTTGCGTCCTTTATCGGCTTTATCCCGAATGTGGAGCTGACCAGGAATATGGCATTGATCCCGGTCGCAAACATCTGTCTGTTGATCCGCGATCTGCTCGCGTTTAAGTACAGCGCAGGCATCATAGCGATTGTCCTGGTGAGCAATGTCGCCTACGGCCTGTTCGCTGTCATGTTCCTCTCGAGGATATACAACAGTGAGGCAATCCTGTTCGGCGACGGAAGCACCGGTGTGCAGATCTTTGAACGAAGGACGAACATGAAGCCCGGTGGTGTACCGACCACGGGAGATGCCTGGTTCGTGATCGCGATCACCGCTCTTTTGATGATCTATCTCGGCGGCTCTTTGGAGCTTTCCTATGGGTTTTACGGAATCCTCGGGACGCAGCTGTGCATCTTATCGGTTCCGGTTCTCATCGCGCTCTACACAAAGAAGGATCTGAAAAAGACTTTTTCGCTCCGCCCCTGCGGTGCACGCTATTATCCTGCGGCCCTTCTCATGGTGATGGGAGCGATCCTCCTCGGGATCGTGCTCTATGTGATCGTGAGCTTCATCCTGCCGGAGAGCACAGAAACGGCGGATGCCAGTCTTGAGGTGTTAAAGGGACACGGCCTTCCCGCCGCTCTGTTTGTGGTTGCGGTCACACCTGCGGTGTGCGAGGAGTTTCTGTTCCGCGGATACATGTTTTCCGCCATGAAACAAAGGTATACGCCATGGGTGGCAATCCTGATCACTTCGGCCACCTTCGGTGTCTTTCATATGAGTCCCGCACGTTTCTTCGGAACCGCGTTCTTAGGTGCGTGCAATTGTTATCTGGTATACAAGTCCGAAAGTATCATCCCGGGCATGCTGATGCATGTGTTTAACAATGCGCTGTCCGTGCTTGTTATGTATCGCCCCGATCTGGTGACAAAGGTTTTGCCGGTCCTTGCGAAGGATACGCTTTCGCCGGCTGATACTTGCTTTTGCCTGGTAGTCGGCGGACTGCTCGTGTTTGTCGCCGTACTCCTCTGCAGGGAAGGGACGAATCAATTGATAAGGGAGAAAAAAGAGTAACCTATGAAGTATAAAGCAGTCAGAATCTTGTTGTTATTTGCCTCACTTTTGATCGTGCTGTTTATCGGCATCCTGATCGGACATAATCTGCATAAGAGCAAGGATGAGGCACCGCATAAAAATCTGAAGCCCCGTGTCGAAGCTGCGGGAGACGATAAAAAATGGTACTGTGAACCCGGGGAAGAGGGCGATCTGATCTACGAAAACTATTGGGCATATGTTGCTTCAAGCTACATCATCGTGGGAGATATCCCGAACTGTGCCCTGTACAAGATCATCCCGGGAGCACCGAGAAACGACTATGTGAAAGCGAATTTTTATACGGACGAGGACGGGTTTTGTTATTATCACGATGCGTCCGGAGAGAGGACTTCCACCCTTGCGGTGGACCTCTCCGTATATCAGGACGAACTCGACTATCAAGCCCTTGCCGCTGCCGGTGTGACGGTCTGTATGCTGCGCGTCGGCTTTCGGGGCTACGGCTCCGGCGCCATCGTGGAGGACGAGATGTTCGAGACGCACTACAAGGGCGCGATCAAAGCCGGCATGAAGGTGGGAGTCTACTTCTTTTCTCAGGCTGTCGATGCGGATGAAGGTCGTGAGGAAGCGGAGTTCGTGCTGGATATGATCAAGGGACATAAGATCAAGGCGCCCGTCGTGATCGATACGGAGTTTATCGCGGATGAGGAGGCAAGAACCTTTGACCTTGACAATGAGACGAGAACCGCCGGTGTGGTGGGCTTCTGTGAGCGCGTGAAGGAAGCTGGGTATACGCCGATGGTCTACGCAAACCGCAACTGGTTTGTGGAAAGCCTGGATATGTCACAGCTGCTTTCCTACAAGCTCTGGCTTGCAAACTATGCGGAACGTCCGGATTTTCCCTACGTGTACACCGGCTGGCAGTATACGGACAGCGGCAGTGTGCCGGGGATTCCGGCGGAGCTTGACTTAAACGTGTGGATGGAATAGACGACTGAACGGATGACAGACTGAAAAGGAATGCTTACACTATGGAAAAGAGACTGTTCATTACAAATCTTTGTATCGGAGGATCGCTCCTGATCGCCCTGGTGATCGCCTGTTTCACGAGCTTTTATTATAAGGGTTCGACCTACAGTGACAAACAGGACGCCATGAAGGGCTGGTATTATCTCGATGAGAACGGGAATCCTACCGATCGGGAAGCGGATCTTTTGAATCTGGAATATGATGAGAACGATCATGCGAGTATCGGTCGCCTGCTTACCTCGGACGGCCTGATGGGCGGCGATCTTTGCTTTATCAGCACCAATGTGGTCTTTGACATCTATATGGATGATGAATTGCTGTTTGATTTTCATCCCGAGATGCGCTGGTACACCGGCCTTTCCTACGGAAATATCGTGCATGAGGTTACGGCTCCGTTTTTTGAAGGAGATGCGTTTATGCGGATCGAGGCCGTTTCCATCGGAGACGGTATGTGGGCGGGCTTCAGCCGGGCATATTTCCAGGGAACGGCGGAGTATTTAAAAGACATCCTGGCGGAGAACCTGTACAAGCTGGTGCTTTCCATTATCTGCTTTATCGTTGGTCTCATGCTGGTGATCTTTGCGCTGATCTTTGAATTCAGATCAAAGAACCGCCTGGAGTCCGTGGCGGTCGGTGTGGTCGCCATGATCCTCTCGTTCTGGACCAATTCCGGTACCTTTATGCTGGAGCTGTTGATGCCGGATAAGGGTATCATCCGTATGCTTGATTATATGGTGCTGATCTTCCTGCCGATCCCGGGACTCTTGATCGTGTGCTGCGTTACAAAGAGTGAGAGAAGCAGGCTCATGCGGATCACGGAGATATTGGTGGCGGTAAACTTCCTGCACACCGTCTGCCTTGTGTGGACGGGAATCTGTGATTACCACGAGGTGCTCTCGTTTACGCACTTTAATTTCCTGCTTGCCGTCTGCTTTGCGATCTACTTGATCGTGCGAGCGTACAGAAGGCATACGGTGAAGGAAAGAAGCCAGACGGTCGTGCTGTTTACCTATATGATCCTGGTGATGTCGGGCGTGGTAGATCTGATATTTTACTACACCGCGGGCTCGCATGACATGGCGAGGTTTTCGCGTGTCGGACTGCTGATCTTCATTGTGGTGCTGTCTACCTACGAGGTCGGACAGCTGATCGCGCTCGGACAAAAGGTTTATGAATCTGACCTCATGAAGCGTCTCGCCCACGAGGACGGTCTGACAAAGCTTGAAAACAGACTGGCCTTCACCGAGCTTGAGAGTGAGCTTGCGATGCGTAACGAAGGTCTCTTCTTGATCGTTCAATTTGATATCAATTACCTGAAAAAGGTGAATGACACCTACGGACATCAGGAGGGTGACCGGATCATCAAGGGCGGTGCCGAGGTGATCGGGGAAAGCTTCCTCGAATACGGCAGAGTATTCCGCACCGGCGGCGATGAGTTCATTGCCGTGCTTGAAGGAAAAAGCAGCGAGCAGCTGAAAAAGACGTATCTTTCCTGTGAGAAAAAGCTGAATACATACATAGCGGAATTTAATGAGAGGGAACAATTACCCCTCCCGCTTTCGGTAGCCTACGGCATGGCGGAATACGATTGCTCCGCCGGCAACCCGGAGGAGGCCGAAAAGCTCGCCGATCAGCGGATGTACGAGCATAAGAAAGCACTCAAAGAGAAAGGAATAACAAATGAAGCCGTTAAATGCTGAGTATCCTTTTTTATATGAGACGCATTTGCACACGAACCGGGGCAGTGCGTGCGGGCACAACACCGGGAGAGAAATGGCCGAAGCCGCAAAGCTGTACGGATATGCGGGCATCGTTGTCACGGAGCATAACTGGGGTGGGAATACGTGCATTCCGAAAAGCCTCGGCTGGAACGATTGGGTGGACGAGTTTACAAAAGGCTATTACGAGGCACTGGAATACGGAGAACAAAATGATCTGGATGTGTTCTGGGGCTATGAAGCAGGATTTGATGCTACGGAGTTTCTGATATACGGGCTGACACCCGACTGGCTGAAGACACACCCCGAGATCAGGGATGCGACCGTGGAGGAGCAGTTCGAACTGGTTCACGGCGGCGGTGGGATCGTGGTCCACGCGCATCCGTTCAGAGAAGAGTATTATATTCCGGAAATAAGGCTGTTTCCGAACTATGTGGATGCCGTTGAGGGCGTGAACGCAACGCATTCATGCCACAGAAGCAAGATCCATAACGATCCGAAGTTCGATGAGAGGGCACTTGCGTATGCAAAAAAGGAGGAGCTTCCGATCACTGCCGGCTCCGATGTGCACAGCACGGAGATGCTCGGCGGAGGCATGGCATTTCGAAAACGGCTTAAGTCGCTGCATGATCTGTGCGATGCGATCGTGAATGACGGAGATTATATCCTGACGAACGGAGATGTCTGGTTCGACAAAAGGGGTATGCTGTGTAGTATTGTCAATTCATAAATAATGGTGGTAGTATTTTTTTTTAATCTGATTTTAATGTTTTATCTATTTTGTTTTAACTGTCAATTGGTATCCTTGGGGCAGAGGTTGAGGGAACGTACCACTTAAGATCAAACAGACGGATAGCCGGTTGGCTCGGAAAGAATTTACATGATGGATAATTTGGATAAGGTTGAAAAAATAAGAGAGAAAACAGGGGTCTCCTACGAGGAAGCAAAGGATGCGCTTGAGAGAAATGACTGGGATGTACTCGATGCACTGTTATATCTGGAGTCGCTCGGGAAGCTGAACGGTGAAAAGACAGCTGTTTATTCCACAAGTGCCGCGCCGGTATCAAATGAGTTTGAGCAGGCGCAGAAGACCTACGAAAAGCAGACGAAGGGGAGATCGTTCGGTGAGACCGTGGACAATATTTTTGCCTGGGTCGCAAAGATTGCAAAGCGCGGTTGGGAGATCAAGTTCAAGGTTACCCACGACGGTGAAGAAAAGGTGTCGCTTCCGCTCCTGGTAGTCGTGCTGTTTACGATCTTCGCTTTCTGGATCTCAATCCCGCTTTTGATCATCGGACTGATCTGCGGCTGTAAATACAGCTTTGAAGGCATCGACACGGTGTCCGTGAATTTAAACGACCTGAGCAACAAAGCCAGTGAAATGGTGAACGATATCAAAAAAGACATGAAAGAAAAGAAGGACAAAAAAGATGAGTAAAATATTGATCATTGAGGATGAAGAAAAAATCGCACGCTTCGTGGAGCTTGAGCTTATGCACGAGGGAAACGAAGTGGAAAAGGCATTCGACGGGAGGACGGGGCTTGACCTTGCCCTCTCACAGTCGTTTGACCTGATCCTGCTGGATGTCATGCTGCCGCAGCTTAACGGCTTGGAGGTCCTTCGCAGGCTCAGAAACGAAAAGGATACGCCCGTCATCATGCTGACGGCTCGTGATGCCGTGATGGACAAGGTGTCAGGCTTAGATGCGGGGGCAGATGATTACATTACCAAGCCCTTTGCGATCGAAGAGCTTTTGGCCCGCATCCGCGTGGCCTTAAAAAAGCGTGGCAGCTCGGGCGGTGCCGCTCAGGAGACGGAACGCATGGAGGTTCGCGGTGTCTGTCTGGATGTGGACCGACATGAGGTGACGGTAAACGGAGAATCGGTTGAACTGACAAACCGTGAATTCGAATTGTTAAAGACATTAATGTTGAATAAAAACCTGGTGCTCGACCGCGAGAAGCTGATGAACGAGGTTTGCGGCTACGACTACATGGGCGAGACCAACATCATAGACGTATACGTGAGGTATCTGCGCACGAAGATCGATGACAAGTACGGGATCAAGCTGATCACGACCGTGCGCGGCGTAGGGTATTCGATCAAGGACTGACCATATGGAAAAAAAGGAAAAGAAGTACAGCAATAAGACAAGTTCAATCGCAAGAAAGATCAACAGAAGTTTTTTCAGAAAGAGCCTCTTTCGGATGCTCTGTCTGGATATGGTGATCCTCGGGATCGGCGCGGGGCTTTTCTTCTGGAAATGTGATCGCCAGGTAACTAGCAAACAGCTGACCGTGGAGGAGCGAAGCTTTGACGGAACGGATCTGCATGATGCCGTATATGTGATCACGACCACAGATGATCAGCAGTTCTTATTCCCGATCTGGGATTACGGTTACTACGCGGTCAGAGGGTTTTATGTTTTGCTCGTGGCCGAGGGTATCATACTGATCCCGGCACTCTTTCGGACGGGTGAGATCCGAAGAAAGCTTCGCCCCTTGAATGATCTTGCGGTGCGCGCGGAGGAGATCTCGAGCCTTCCCATGGATACAAACAAGATGGAGGAGCTTGCGCGGGCCATCGATCACGTAGAGACAAATGCAGCCGAGGTACGCGTCTCCACGGGAGATGCTGATCTTGCAAGTATCGAGATCGCACTCAATAATCTGCTTCGGCGTATGCAGGAGCAGGAACGGCAACAGGCGCGTTTTGTTTCCGATGCATCCCACGAGCTGCGGACTCCGATCTCCGTGATCCAGGGCTATGTGAATATGCTTGACCGCTGGGGCAAGGAGGACGAAAAGGTCCTGACGGAATCCATTGAGGCTTTAAAGAATGAGTCCGATCACATGAAGGAGCTTGTGGAACAGCTTTTATTCCT
>CACZPL010000271.1 GCA_902783015.1 uncultured Lachnospiraceae bacterium | reverse complement strand
GGACGTCCGTAGGACCTTCTGTAATAGGGCCTTGACGACCTGTAATAGCTCCTGCCTGCGCCGTGTCCGAGGGGCCGCCTGTAGGAACCCGAAGAGCTTGAATGGCTGTGACTTGATGAGCTCACACGTCTGGAGCTGCTGCTTGAACCACTGTAGCTTCGGCCGCTTCCGGAAAAGGATCTGCCGCCGGAGCGGGAACCGCCGCCCATGGAGCGACCGCCGCTTGAACTCCTGGAGCCGCCACCGCCGCTACCCATTGATCTACCCATATATCTCAACCTCCTAAATTGTTTTTCTTGATTACAATAATATAGCATTTTTTAATATACAAGTAAACAAAATATTTATTTGCATACTTGAATAAACTGTGGTAAAGTATTTAGGATTTTATGATTGCAGATGGAGGATCCGACCATGCGCGTGGGAATGGGATACGATGTTCACAGACTTACGGAGGGCAGACCGCTGATCATCGGTGGAGTGCATATTCCTTATGAAAAAGGCCTGCTCGGGCATTCCGATGCAGATGTCCTGACTCATGCCGTGATGGATGCTCTGCTCGGGGCTGCGGCCCTCGGTGATATCGGTCTTCATTTTCCGGATACGGACGAGAAGTATAAGGGCGCGGACAGTCTGGCGCTTCTTTCCAAGGTCAGGGAACTGCTTGACCGGGAAAACTATGTTGTGGAGAACATTGACGCGACCATCATTGCGCAGGCACCGAAAATGCGCCCCCACATCGATACCATGCGGGCAAAGCTTGCGAAAGCGCTCGGCATTGAAACGGACAGGGTGAATGTCAAGGCCACCACGGAGGAGGGCCTCGGTTTTACCGGAGACGGGAGCGGCATCGCCGCACAGGCAATCGCTCTCATTACATCATTCAGCGATTTTGATTACAGGGACAGCAGGGATGCTCTGGCAGCGGGCTGCGAGGGTTGTCCGGGTTGCCCTGTTCAAAAATAAGAAACAATTCATAAGGAGTCAGGGAAGGAGAAACAAGCGGTACTTTTATGAGTGACGGAGACAGTTGCAGTTTGGACTATCACGAACAGGGAGACGATGAGACCCTGAAACAGATGCGGGAGCTGATGGAAAACAGCTTCGACGATGAAGAAGAATTCATCAATTATTATTTTGAAGAAAAGATCAAAGAAAACAAAGTGCTTGTCGCACGCGTGGACGGCGAGTTTGCCGGCATGCTGCACCTTTGCCCGCGGGAGATCCTCGTGCTCGGCAAATCGGTCAAATGCTATTATCTTGCCCGGGGTGCGGTGAAGAAGGCTTACCGCGAGCACGGAGTCATGCACGCCATGCTTTCGCGCGCAACGGAGGATATGAAAAATGAGGGTTGCCTCTTTGCGTATCTTGTTCCGGAGCACGAAGAGTACTACGAGGAGCTTGGCTTTCGGACGGTGTATGAGACAGTGGAACTCGACCTTGACCTTATGAATGTCGAGGATGAGGATCAGGTACCCGACGACCTTTCCGGAGAGCACGGCTATTATGCGGTACGCCTGCGCGATATGGACGACGCGGCGCTTGAAGAACTGGCTAATGCATTAAACAAAAATCTCGGCGCAAAATACAAGGTTTTTGCCAAGCGGGATGTACACGTGCTGAAGAGCATGCTGAAGGAACACATCAGCGGAAACGGCGGTGTCGTTGCAATCTTCGAGTACGGTATGGGAGAAAACGGCGAAGACCGTCTGGCCGGCTGCTTCGGTTATGATGTGTACGACGAGGCTATGTACGTGGAACGTTTTGTGTCTTTTGACTACAATGTCAGATATACGCTCGATGTCATCATGCGTTTTGCCGAGGAAGCTTTTTGCAGGCGAGCAGTGGTCACAATGTCGGCGGCCGAGCGCTGCGACGATGTCTATAACATGCTTGGTCCTGCGGCCAGGATCGAAGACGGAAGAAGCTTCATGCTCTGCAATCTGGAAACGGATGCACGGTTTTCAGGGGAGGAATTCTCCGGCGCGAGCTTTTTTGACGATCTCATATAAATAAGCGTAACGATCAATATTTTATATAAAAGGGGAAACAAGAAGATGTACAAGATTTTAAAGAAAGAAATCCTGAATTCGGCAGTGATCCTGATGGAAGTGGAAGCGCCTTATGTGGCATTCCGCTGTGAGCCCGGACAGTTCATCATCGCCCGTATAGGCGAGGATGGAGAGCGAGTTCCGCTCACGATCGCAGATTTTGACCGCGAGAAAAACACCATCACGATCGTGTTCCAAACGCTCGGTTATTCCACAAAGGAAATGGGTAAGCTGGAAGTGGGCGATTCCTTCACGGACTTTGTCGGACCGCTCGGTGCACCCGCACCCTTTAAAAAGGAGTGGAAGCGCATTATCGGCGTGGCCGGTGGCGTGGGAACCGCACCGCTTTACTGTCAGTTAAAGGCCTTGGCTGCTTCGGGCGTGGAGTGCGATGTGATCATCGGCGGCAGAAGTGCCGAGTTCGTGATCCTTTCGGATCTGTTTGCGAAGTTCTGTAAGAACGTATATATCATGACAGACGACGGAACCTTGGGGGACAAGGGCGTTGTTACAAAGAAGCTGCAGGAGCTGATCGATGCCGGTGAGAAATACGATCATGTGATCACCATCGGTCCGCTGATCATGATGAAGTTTGTGGTTCAGCTTACCAAGCAGTACGAGCTTCCGACCACGGTTTCATTAAACCCGATCATGATCGACGGCACGGGCATGTGCGGCGGCTGTCGCGTGAGTGTGGGCGGAGAGACAAAGTTTGCCTGCGTGGACGGTCCGGACTTTGACGGCTTCCAGGTAGACTTCGATGAGATCATGAAGCGCCAGGGCTTCTTCAAGGAAGAGGAACACGAATGTAATTTGAAGCTTGGACAGGCTTAAGTATTTGAGATTGGAGAAAAGAACAATGCCGAATATGAGTATGACAAAGGTTCCCATGCGTGAGCAGGAGCCGGATGTAAGAAATAAAAACTTTGATGAGGTAGCGCTCGGATACACCGAGGATATGGCGGTGGAAGAGGCTACGCGCTGCCTGAACTGTAAGAATAAGCCCTGTACACAGGGATGCCCGGTGAATGTGCCGATCCCCGGCTTTATCGAGGCCGTCTGTGCAAGGGATTTTGACAAGGCCTACGAGATCATCACGAGTGAGAATGCGCTTCCCGCAATCTGCGGCCGTGTGTGCCCGCAGGAAAACCAGTGCGAGGGCAAGTGCGTGCGCGGTATCAAGGGTGAGCCGGTATCCATCGGCCGTCTGGAGCGCTTTGTGGCAGATTATCATATGGCAAAGGGCGTGAAGGCCGATGTCAAGGTAGAAAAGAACGGCCATAAGGTCGCAGTGGTAGGCTCGGGCCCGGCAGGTATCACCTGTGCAGGCGAGCTTGCAAAGCGCGGCTATGATGTGACCATCTTTGAGGCACTGCACAAGGCGGGTGGTGTGCTTTCCTACGGTATTCCGGAGTTTCGTCTCCCGAAGGCATTGGTAGCAAAAGAGATCGAGAACATCACGGATCTCGGCGTAACGATCGAGACCAACGTGATCGTCGGCCGTTCGGTTACGGTAGACGATCTGTTTGACAGAGGTTTTGAGTCGATTTTCCTCGGTACCGGCGCGGGACTTCCGAATTTCCTGCGCATCCCCGGAGAGAACCTTCTCGGTGTATATTCCGCAAACGAGTTTTTGACCCGTGTCAACCTTATGAAGGCATATAAGAAGGGCGAGGTGCCCACACCCATCAAGGTGGGCAAGCGCGTGGCTGTTGTCGGTGCCGGCAACGTGGCCATGGATGCCGCAAGAACCGCAAAGCGTCTCGGCGCTGAGGAGGTATCCATCGTGTATCGTCGCGGACCGGAGGAAATCCCGGCAAGAGCGGAAGAGGTACATCACGCAAAGGAGGAGGGCATTGAGTTCCGCCTCTTAAACAACCCGATCAAGATCCTCGGCAATGACGACGGATATTGCTGCGGCATGGAGATCGTAAAGCAGGAACTCGGAGAGCCCGATGCCAGCGGCAGAAGACGTCCGCAGCCCATCGAGGGATCAAACTATGTGCTCGATGTGGATACGGTTGTCATCGCCATCGGCCAGAGCCCGAACCCCTTGATCCGCAAGACTACGGAGGGCTTAGAGACTCAGAAGTGGGGCGGTATCATCGTAGATGAGGAAACCGAGCAGACAACGAGAGAGCATGTGTACGCAGGCGGCGATGCCGTGACGGGTGCCGCTACCGTGATCCTGGCAATGGGCGCCGGAAAGAAGGCAGCACAGGCAATCGATGCTTCGTTTAAGGAGTCATAAACCATGATGGATAATTACGTGGAGCAGATCGTACCCTCCAAGGCGAAGGGTGCGCTGCTCATACCGGTGGTACTCACATACGTCCTGCTCTTTGTGGGCATGGGCCTGATGTTCCTCGGTATCGCGCAGCTCGGGCTGCCGTTACTGATCATCGACATCGTTGTGTTTATCATCAGCACACATAATCTGAAAATAGAGTACGAATACATCTTTACCAACGGAGATCTGGATATCGCCAGGATCAGGAACAAGGCCAGCCGTAAGGCGGTCTATTCCATGCCGGAGGGAGATGTACAGCGGATCCTTTCGTATCAGGGCGAGAAATTTCAAAATGAGAAATCGCTCGGGAGAGTGAAGATCCGTGACTTCACATCCATGCGCGAAAAGCGCGCGGATATGTGGTATGCCTTTTTCAATAAGGACGGCGTGGTGTTGTTGGAATTAAACGAAAAATCATTGGAGCACGTAAAGAGCGTGTTTAAGAAAAAGGTTGAACAAGGATAGAGCAGTAAAAAACCGGGTGAAATGGCACCCGGTTTTTTGATTGATATTCGGTTATGTATGATCACGGATCGAGCGGCGTCATTTTAAGTCCTTTGTACATCTTGGAGTAGAGACTCTTCTCATCCTGATAAAGGACATATCCGCGTGCACCGTCTTTTACGATATAAGCATATTTGTTTTTCTGAACGTTCATGTAGAGAACCTCTTCAACGTTCAGTTCCTTAGCCTTGGCCTTTGCGGTGTATACATTCAAAGGCTCCAATTTGAATTTCTTCACGGCCTGATCTACAGTCATAGTTTAAACCCCTCCATTCGCATTATATCTTGTCTTTATATGAAAGACACATTATAATACATTTATAGCATTAGTATAGGGTATATTTTGTATAAAGTCAAGCAAAAAGGGAAATAATCATGGAGCAAAACGAGAAGAAAAAAATGCTGCTACACGCCTGTTGTGCGCCCTGCAGTTCGCATTGCCTCACGGTACTCTGCGAGGAGTTTGAGGTACATATTCTCTATTACAACCCGAATATCACAGAGCCTGCGGAATATGAAAAACGCGTGGCGGAGCTTTATCGTTTTACGGAGGAAGCACCCTTCGCAAAGGGAGTTTCCGTGATCCCGGGAAGGTATGATCCGCAGGAGTTTTATGAGATCGCAAAGGGACTTGAGGATGTGCCGGAGCGGGGGGAGCGCTGCTACAAATGCTACGAGCTTCGTCTGCGCGAGACGGCGCGCTATGCAAAGGAACATGGCTACGACATCTTTACCACGACGCTTTCCATCAGTCCGCACAAAAACGCGGCCTGGATCAATGAAATCGGGGAGCGGCTTTCGGATGAATACGGGGTGGATTATCTGTACAGCGATTTTAAGAAGAAGGACGGGTATAAGCATTCCATCGAATTGTCGAAAGAATATCATCTCTATCGCCAGGATTTCTGCGGGTGCGAATATTCCAGAAGGTGAGACAGAGACATGGGGTCAGTTCTTTTATCCCCCAAGAACCACTGGGACAAAAGAACCGTCCCCATGTCTTTGAAGGTACATTTTCCGCTTGTGATTATCCCCCGAATGTGGTAAAATTTAACTACCTATAAATAGGTAAAAAGCAAGGAAAGGGGGCAGTCTTATGTATATCGGCGGAATGAGCAATAATTATACAATTCCGGTATCCAATGTGAGCCGCGTGACTCCGATCAATACCGACAATACGACCGACAGCTCCCGACGTGTGGAGAAAACCGAGTGTCAGACCTGCAAGGCGCGCAAATACCAGGACGGTTCCAACGAGATGGATGTCAGCTTTAAGACGGCAGGCCATATCGATCCGGAACAGTCTTATGCGAAGGTCAGTGCACATGAGCGAGAGCATGTGGCAAATGCCATTCAAAAGGGGAACAAACCCGGCGCGAAGCTCATCTCGGCCAATGTGACATTGAAGATGGCGGTCTGCCCCGAGTGCGGCAGAACCTATGTGGCGGGAGGTCTTACCCAGACCCAGATCGAGTACACGGAGGAAAACCCGTACGAAAAGAACCGCAAGGCTTACGAGGGTATGGGCGTAAAGGGAAACAATGTGGATCTTTCAGCGTAATTCGGGATGCGCATCGGGCGCATGATGATAAATGTTGACGGTATGCTTCGCTTCCGGTGAAACAGAAGGTAAGTTTGAATCATAGACGAGCCTTGCACCGGGATATGTAAACATACCGTTTTTCAAGTAGAAGGCAGTTTCGGGATTTTCCTGCGCAACCTCCATGGGAATCAGCGGAATGATCAGCTCCAGAGGACTTTTCTTAAAAAGCGTCGCCATGCGAATGAGAAGCTCGAGAGAGGGAACGCGCTGTCCGTTTTCAAAGTGACAGTATTGCTGACGCGAGATAAACAGCAGTGTTGCGGCGTCCTTTTGTGTCATTCCGGCCTGCTTTCGGATCAAACGAAGTGTGTGTGCAAAGAGCATGGATGATTTCGTGGAATGTTGCATAGAAAAACCTCGCTTTCTGAAAAAAGAGAAATGAAAAGATACAACATAATAAAAGCACAGACAGACTGTAAATGCAAGAATAAGCTGCATTTTCGGAAGAAGTGACAATGCCGCTTATGCAGAATTCACAATAGCGAAAGGAAAGACAATGAGCAGGGCAGATGAGATATTTATTGATATGTGTAAGGATATTTTGAAGAACGGTGTGAGCACCGAGGGAGAAAAGGTGCGCCCGAAATGGGAGGACGGCACATACGCCTACACCATCAAGAAGTTCGGTGTGGTCAACCGCTATAACCTTGCCGAGGAGTTTCCGGCGATCACCCTCCGAAAGACCTACATCAAGTCGGCTGTCGATGAGGTGCTGTGGATCTGGCAGAAAAAGTCCAACAATGTCCATGATCTTGCCAGCCATATCTGGGACGAGTGGGCGGACGAGGACGGTTCCATCGGAAAGGCCTACGGCTACCAGATGGGCGTGAAGCACAAATACAAGGAGGGCGAGATGGACCAGGTGGACCGCGTGCTCTTTGACCTGAAGAACAACCCGTACTCCCGCAGGATCATGACGAACATCTACGTGCACAGCGACCTGTCCGAGATGAACCTCTATCCCTGCGCCTACAGCATGACCTTCAATGTGACCGGCGACCGCTTAAACGCGATCTTAAACCAGCGCTCGCAGGATGTCCTGGCGGCCAACAACTGGAACGTAGTCCAGTATGCGGCCCTCGTCATGATGATCGCGCAGGTGACCGGCTTCAAACCCGGTGAGCTCGTCCACGTGATCGCGGATGCCCACATCTACGATCGCCATATCCCGATCATCGAGGAACTCATCTCGCGCCCGACCCACCCGGCCCCCAAGGTCACCCTAAACCCCGATGTCACAGATTTTTATGCTTTCACCCCGGACGACTTTAAGGTGGAGGGCTATGTGACGGGAGAGCAGATCAAAAATATCCCTATCGCAGTATAAGGAAAGATTAAACTTTTGATTGCAAATTGTAAAAATATAGCGTCAACTCAATCATACAGGAGAACAAACATGGATTTAATCGTAGCAGTAGATAAGAATTGGGCCATCGGTAACAAAGGCCGCCAACACGTCAACATCCCCGAGGACCAAAAATACTTCCAAAAGATCACCATGGGCAACGTCATCATCCTCGGTCGCAAAACCCTGGCGACCTTCCCGAACGGCCTCCCGTTAAAAGGCCGCACCAACATCATTCTCACCCGCGACCCGAACTTCACCGCAAAGGATGCCGTGATCGCTCATTCCGAGGAAGAGCTTTTTGAGATACTCAAAGACTATTCCGACAAGGAGATCTACTGTGTCGGAGGCGGCAAGATCTACGAGATGCTGCTCCCGTATTGCCGTTACGCATACGTGACAAAGATCGACTATGCCTACGAGGCCGATACCTACTTTCCGAACCTCGACAAGCTCGAAAACTGGAAGCTGATCGCCGACAGTGAGGAGCATACATATTTCTCTGTGGAGTTCTATTACCTGAAATATGAGAATACAGATGTGAAAGAAATAATGCTTTAAAAAGTGTTTGAGATGTGATATAATCGTTTGCAATATTGGATGAAGGAGGATTACTTCAATGGGAGAAGTAATGATGACAGCCGGAAGCGGCTTCGAGGGGTATGATGTAACTGATTATCTTGGGTTTGTAAATGTGCAAACCGTCGTCGGTTCCAATTTCTACAAAGAATTCGCTGCAAATATCACGGACCTGTCCGAGAACGAAAATGAAAAACTGACTGCAAAGCTTGAGGCGTTGAACGAAAACATGATCGAAAAGCTCAAGAAATCCGTGGAGCGCAGAAAAGCGAATGCGTTGATCGGACTCAGGATCAACTATACGCAGTTTTCCGGAAACAACTTCGGTGTGATCCTGTCGGGGACGGCTGTCAGTATCCAAAAGAGAGTGTCCAAGGACAAGGTGATCGACAAAGAATTATATGTCAGCAACTACTATAACCGCCTGGTGCCCAGACCGGTCAGGGTTCGTATGAACGCCGTGAACAAGGATGTGACCATCAGTGTGGATTTTTATAATTACAACCAGGACGATATCCGCGGTATCCGCGCCGATGTCGAGCTCACGAATCTGTACGAGGAAAAGCTTCTGTTAAAGAATCTTGATTTTTCCTTCGATCGCGGAAATGTGACCATGATCGAGTCTGGACCTGTGGAGTGCAAGCTCCCCGCAAAGGATCTTATGCTCTTAAAGGATGCAAAGGTCGTGATCTCCAAGTATGTGACCAGCCGCGGCGTGTTTGCCGTGAACGACAATCCGATCAATGTGGAAATGCCGCTTCATCGTCTGGCATCCCTGAAGGAGAAGAGAGGTATCGATGCCGTAGCCAAGTACGTGACCGACGGCATGATCTGGACCTGTAACTGCGGCTATGTAAACGAGGCCGGTACGGACGAGTGTGTAGTCTGCGGAAGAAAGCAGGATGACATGAAGAGCACCTCCAAGTTCAATCCGGACGAGATGATCGACAAGATGCGTACAAAAGAGTACGTGATCGAGATCAAGGATGTGCTGATGGAGTATATCAAGGAAATCGACAATCAGTATCGTATGGAACTGCTTGAGATCATGGAGTCCGGTCTGCAGTACGAGAAGACCAGAGGCAACATGAAGGAAACTGTGATCGAGAAAGTAGAAAAGGTATTTGAGGGACACTAAGAATGGGCTCAGGGCTATCCATGGCGAGCGTGAACAAGATCAAGGAGCTCGCAAGCCAAAGAGAATACAGTTTAGCACTTGACATCATAGACAGTCAGGACCTTTCAAAGTCTTTGAACTCTCAGTTCTTAAGGCTTTGCGGCGAGATCTACATGCGTGAAAAGCGCTACAACGATGCGAGAAATGCGCTGATCATGGCGCACAGACTTGCACCGGAGGGAAAACGTATTATCTTCACCATGGTAGATCTCTACCTGCGTATGGGGTACCGGGATCTGGCGAAGACTTATTACGACATGTACATGTTCGAGGCGGATGACAGTGTTTCGAACACCCTTCTGGTCAAGTATATTTACGAGAAGGCGAACGGTGCGTCTTATGAGACCTTAGAGGAAATTCTTGCGCCTCAGTATTCTCAGACCATGGATTACGACTGGAGCTTTGAAACATTCTTGCTGTACGTGCTGAGTGAAAAAGATGATCAGGCACGTCAGCTGATGGAACTGTTTGCGGCAACCTTCAAGACAGCCGATCTCTGTGAAACGATGGATCGGATCCTGAAGAAGGAAGAGGATGCCGTAAGCTATTTTGATGTTTACGCGAAGGAAGCAGCGGAGGATAATGATCCGGCATATGAAGCCCTGAGGGCGGAGGAACAGCGTCTGCTTCAAAACGATAATCTGCGCATGAACCCCGTGGAAGCGGAGATCATGATAGAGTTTGAGGAAATCGGGAGTCAGATGTCCGAGCGCCAGATGCGCAAGCTGATGAAAAAGCAGGCGAAGGAAGAGGCGCGGGAAGCTGCAAAGAAGGAGGCCGAGGCACAGAAGGCCGAAGCGGAAAAAGCCAAGGTTGAAGCGGAAAAGGCCGAAGCACAAGCAGCCGAGGCGGAAAAGACCGAAACAGATAAGAACGAAGAAGATAAGACCGAGGCTAAAAAGGACGAGACCGGAAAAGTCGAGGCAGAAAAAACAGAGACACCCGAGACATCCGCACCGCCGAGTGATCAGGCGGAAGACGCGAAAAAAACAGCCGAGGAACTGACGGAAACACCGGATGCACCGGAAAAGAAGGGACTGTTCGGCTGGCTGAAAAAGAAGAAATCCGAGAAGGAAATGTCGGAGGAAACACCGATTGCTGCGGAGACGCCGGAAGAGAAGCATTCCGAGAAGCAACCGGAAGAAAAACCGGAGGAAGAGGCACCGGCACAGGAAGAAAAGCCGGAAGAGACGCCGCTTGAGAAAAAAGAGGATGATACCGCGGAGCGCAAGCTAACCTGGGATGACTTTGAGAAGCTCGGGGAAGCGAGACCGTCCGAGGAAGAGATAACAACAGACAAAGAGGAGGAATCCGCACCCGAGGAGGTAAGACCCGAGATCGTGTATGAGGAGGTTGACTTCACCGATGAGGAGGAACAGTTAACCGAGGCGGATGATTTCTCGGAAGATGAACCGGAGCAGGCGGACGAGGAGCTTGTCGAGGAAGAGATTGCCGAGACGGTTGAGGAGCCTGTCGAGGAGGTTATGACAGAGGCTGTCTGGGATGAGGAGGCATCCGTGCTTCCGGAGCCCGAGCCTGAGATTGAGGAAGAACCCGAGCCCGAACCGGAGATCGAGGAAGAGCCGGAGCCCGAGCCGGAGATCGAGGAAGAACCTGAACCCGAACCGGAGATCGAGGAAGAGCCGGAACCCGAACCGGAGATCGAGGAAGAACCCGAGCCCGAACCGGAAATCGAAGAGGAACCGACAGACACTTATGAGCCTGTCATCCTGAGCGAAGCGACGCAGACCATGCACGAATGTGCATGGTGCCGGCCCGGCGAGGGCTTGCGAAGCAACAGGAAGGATC
>CACZPL010000270.1 GCA_902783015.1 uncultured Lachnospiraceae bacterium | reverse complement strand
CCGACCAGCGAGGACCAGCAGCCGACCAGCGAGGACCAGCAACCGACCAGCGAGGACCAGCAACCGACCAGCGAGGACCAGCAGCCGACCAGCGAGGACCAGCAGCCGACCAGCGAGGACCAGCAGCCGACCAGCGAGGACCAGCAACCGACCAGCGAGGACCAGCAACCGACCAGCGAGGACCAGCAACCGTATCCGGTTGAGACGGCTAAGACAAGTATAAAGTCGGCATCGATCAGTGTGACCGGAATCAGGACATCCTATGTGTACAATGGAAAGGCATTTACGCCGAAACCGGTACTTACGGATAACGGTGTGCGTTTGGTGTTAAACAGGGATTATACTATTAGCTACACGAGGAACAGGAATGTCGGAAAAGCGGCAGTGATCATCAGAGGGAAAGGAAACTATAGTAAGACCCGTGTGATTGCTTTTAAGATCCTGCCAAAGCGAACAACGATCAAAAAACTGACTGCCAAAAACGGAAACATGACCGTGCTTTGGAATAAGCAGGTTGAGAAGATGGCAAACACCCGGATTACGGGCTATCAGTTACAATACAGTCAGTTTAATAATTTCCCCTCGGGAAAGACGAAATCTCTGAAGGTAAAGGGAGCGACGACTAAGAGTACCGTGATCAAGGGCTTGAAAAAAGGAAAACTTTATTATGTGCGCATCCGGACCTACAAGGTCATAAACGACGTGACATATTATTCCTCCTGGAGCTCCATAAAGAAAAAGACTGTTAAATAGTACTGAAAGCTTACTGCCGGAGGAACAAATGACTGATCGTGATCGTCTGAAAAATATGATGGAGGCACTGCTTGCCTGGTATCCCGAGCATGCCAGGGATCTGCCCTGGAGAAAGGATCGGGAGCCGTATCACGTGTGGCTTTCCGAGATCATGCTGCAGCAGACCAGGGTGGAGGCCGTGCGGGAATACTACGCGAGATTTTTGAATGCCCTTCCGGATATCCCGGACCTTGCGGAAGTTGATGACGACAGGCTGATGAAGCTTTGGCAGGGTCTTGGCTACTACAATCGCGCAAGAAACCTGAAAAAGGCTGCAGAGGTGATCTGCCGGGACTATGACGGTTCATTTCCGAAGGAGTTTGAGGAGATCAGGAACCTTCCCGGGATCGGAGATTATACCGCCGGAGCCATCGGCTCCATTTGCTTTGATCTTCCCACACCGGCTGTGGACGGAAACGTATTGCGCGTGTATGCGAGGCTTCTTGCCGACAGCTCGAATATCGATAAAGCTTCCACAAAAAAGACTGTGAAGGAAGCGCTTGCCGCCGTGTATCCGAGGGAACATGCGGGAATGGCGACCCAGAGCCTGATGGAGCTCGGGGCCTGTGTCTGCGTGCCGAACGGAGCACCGAAATGCGAGAGCTGTCCGCTTGCGCATCTTTGCCTTTCAAAGAAGCAGGGCACATGGAATGATTTTCCTGTGCGAGAGAAAAAGAAGAAGCGCAGACAGGAGATCAAACAGGTATATGTGCTCTTATGCGAGGATAAGGTTGCGATCGTGAAACGTCCCGAAAAAGGGCTCTTGTCAGGTCTGTGGGAGTTTCCGAACCGGGATCTGCCGGATGTTATCGAAAATGAAAAGAAGAAAACGCAGCTTGCCGCGGATACGGTGACGTCTTATGCCGCAGAACCGTTGCGCCTTATGATGTATACGGAATACACACATATTTTTACCCATGTGGAGTGGGAGATGACAGCATATTATTTTGAATGTGCGCATATGCCGGATGTGTTTACCTGGGTGACGAGGGACGAGCTTGAGGCGGACTATGCGCTTCCCTCAGCCTTTGCGCCCTTTGTAAAAAAGCTCCCCGAAACCGGGAAGCTATAAGTTACAGAAAGAGTTCCGTGATAAAGACCGCGGCACATGAGATCAGGGCGACTGTTGTCAGATCCTTTCCGAGAACGGAGAGGATCACGGCGATAACAAGCCCCGCACAGGCGGAGATCACGCTTCCCGTGGCCGTGAAGATGGCCGGGATCGTCATGGCGGTCAGGACCGCGTAGGGAATGTAGTATAAAAAGGATTTGATGAACCGGTTTTCTATGATGCGTTTTACCGCGGCAAAGGGAACCGCACGGATCAGGTAGGTGGAACCGGCCATGACAAGGAGGTAGAGGAAGTAAGTCTTATTGTCCATCCGGCGCACCTCCTTTTTCTTCTACCGGAAACAGCGCGGCGCAAAGAGCCGCGGAGGCGATGGCGCAGATGCTGATCGAAAGACCGGAGGAGAGACGATTGATATACGGAACATAGGTAAAGAGCGTGCTCAAGGTTGCCGCGGTGATCACGGCAAAGACAACGGCCTTTACCTTTTTCATTTCAGGGACAACGATGGCGACAAACATACCGTAGATGGCAAGTCCGAGCGCGCTCATCAGACGGGCGGGAAGTACATTTCCGAGAAGCGCTCCGGCGAGGGTGCCGCCTGCCCAGCCGAAATAGGGAAGCAGGGAGAGCCCCGCAAAAAAAGAACGCGAGACGGATTCCTCGTTCACTGCGACCGCAAAGATCTCGTCCGTGATGAAATATCCGAATATAAGGCGCCAGATCCCTTTGAATTTGCTGTCCACCTTCTGCGAGAGCGAGATGGACATGAAGGAGTAGCGCACGTTGATGGTGAGCTGGGAGATCAGCATGTCCAGATACTGCCCGGGCATGCACATGGTCTGAATGCCGGAGAACTGACCGGCCGAAGTGAGACAGGTCATGGAGATGATCAGTGCCTGCCACCAGGTAAAGCCGTAAGATATACAAATGATGCCGAAGGTAAAGGAAACCGAGAGGTAGCCCAGTGCGATGGGGATGCCTGCAAGGAGTCCTCTTTTAAAATTATTCATAAAGCACATTGTACTATTGTAATCGGTAAAATTCAATAAAAAATAGACAAAATCCTTTCGCTGTCGTATAATAGTAGAAGTTTTATGAGGGAGGTGCGATTATGACGAAGTCATAATTTTGCATCGCACCGACCGACTGGGCAGGATTGCTTTAGCAATCGTGCCATTACAT
>CACZPL010000269.1 GCA_902783015.1 uncultured Lachnospiraceae bacterium | reverse complement strand
TCTGCATGTTCGGTAAACGCCTGGCGGTCGGACTCCAGGTCCTGCTCGCCCTTCTTTTGTTCTGTGGCATCGTGGTCAGTGCGGTGGTCCTGTTTTCCCATAATATGGATGACGGTGTGGGCTATGCGCCGGCCTTTGCAAAGCGTGATGCCATTCCTCTTCGGCAGATCATCCGGATCATAGCTCTTTCGCCCTGGGCCTATGCGGGCTTTGAATCCGTATCCAACTCCGTCGAGGGCTTTAAGTTCAATATCAAAAAGACCTTTGCGGTGCTTTTTGTTGCCCTGCTTACCAGTGCGGCAGCGTACATTCTGTTAAACCAGATCGCTATCACCGAGATCCCGGCAGGCTATGCAAGCTGGACGGAGTATATCTCCGAAATCGGAAGCTTCAGCGGCTTGAAAGGACTGCCGACCTTCTATGCCGTAAACTCCGTGATGGGCAAGGCCGGACTTGTGATCCTCGGCTTTACGGCCGCTGCGGGTATTCTCACGGGTCTGATCGGAAACTATATTGCCGGCAGCCGCCTGATCTATGCCATGGCGGATGAGGGCATTTTCTCGAAGTGGTTCATGCGGTTAAACAAGGGCGGAAGCCCGAAGAACGCACTGCTCTTTTTGATCCTGATCTCGCTGCCGATCCCTTTTTTCGGAAGGACAGCCATCGGCTGGATCGTGGATGTCAATACCATCGGTGCCACCGTGGCCTACGGCTATACATCCGCAGCGGCGCTGGTAAATGCCAAACGGGATAAGAACAAGCTCGTGACCGCATGCGGTGTGATCGGCCTGATCATGTCGGTTGTATTTTTCTTCTATTTCATGTCCTGGTCGGCACATGCCATGGCAACGGAGTCCTATCTGATCCTTGCTTTTTGGAGTATTCTTGGCTTTGTATATTTCAGACATGTGTTTGCAAAGGACAAGAAGCACCACTTCGGAAAGTCCACAGTCGTCTGGATCGGTCTCTTATTTGTGATCTTCTTTACCACACTCATGTGGGTGAAACAGGCAACGGACGACATGACGAAAAAGATCGTTACCAATATCAGTGAGTACCATGTGGAAAACCATTCGGATATCACGGATGAGGAGCTTGAGAAGACGGAAGTCTTCCTGGACGACCAGCTAAGCTCCGCAAATCGCACTATGACCAGAAACAGCGTGATCCAGATGCTGATCATCGTGGCCAGTCTGGGGATCATGTTCAGCATTTACACCCTGATGTCCAAGCGGGAAAAGCAGGCGGAGGCCGAGCGACACAAGGCGGAGGAGAGCAACAAGGCAAAGAGTATCTTTCTCTCCAATATGTCACACGATATCCGTACACCGATGAATGCCATCATCGGATACGTGAATCTCGCCTCGGAGGAAGATACCGATTTGCCGACGGTTCGGGAATACCTGTCCAAGATCAAGACCTCCAGCAGACATCTGCTCGCGCTGATCAATGATGTGCTGGAAATGAGTCGCATCGAGAGCGGAAAGATGGACCTCGAGCCCATCGCAGTGGATCTGAAGAAATCCATGGACGAGCTGAAAGATATGTTCTCCACGCAGATGATCGAGAAGAGCATCGATTACACCGTGACCTGTGACAAGGTTACCAATCCCTGCGTGTATTGTGACAAGAACCGATTAAACCGCGTGCTTTTAAACCTCATTTCCAATGCGTACAAGTTTACGCCGGAGGGCGGAAAGATCACGGTGCGTCTGGAGGAAAAGGAGCACGACAAGGAGGGCTACGGAAGCTATCTCCTTTCCGTGAAGGACAGCGGGATCGGTATGACGCCGCCATTTGCCGCGAAGGTGTTTGAGGCCTTTGAACGCGAGCGCACCTCCACGGTGAGCAAGATCGAAGGCACCGGTCTCGGCATGGCGATCACGAAGGGTATCGTGGATCTGATGGGAGGCACCATCAAGGTGAATACCGAGCCGGAGAAGGGGACGGAATTCGTGATCAGTCTGCATCTGCCGATCGTCGAGGAAATACCCGAGGAGGAAGAACGCGAGGAGACAAGTCTGCAACCCGAGAGCGAGATCTTCCGCGGCATGCATCTGCTTTTGGTGGAGGATATGGAGATCAATCGTGAGATCGCCCTGATGCTCCTCACCAGGTTCGGATTTACGACGGATACGGCGACAAACGGCAGAGAGGCTGTCGACAAGATTGCAGCATCCAAGCCGGGGCAGTACCAATGCATCCTGATGGATATCCAGATGCCCGTGATGGACGGATATGAGGCGTCAAGGGCGATC
>CACZPL010000268.1 GCA_902783015.1 uncultured Lachnospiraceae bacterium | reverse complement strand
GGCGCAGGCCATCGTGGATATGCGTCTCCGTGCACTGACCGGTTTGGAGCGCGACCGCCTGGAAAACGAATACAAGGATCTGATGGAACGTATCGCAGAACTCAGAGCGATCCTTGCGGACGAGAAGCTTTTGCTGGGCGTGATCAAGGAGGAGATCCTGATCATCTCCACCAAGTACGGTGATGACAGAAGAACCAGGATCGGCATCGATTTGGATGACGATATCACCGTGGAGGATCTGATCCCGAAGGAGAACATTGTGATCGCCATGACAAAGCTCGGTTACGTGAAGCGCATGTCGATCAACAACTTCAAGAGTCAGAACCGAGGCGGCAAGGGCATCAAGGGAATGCAGACCATTGAGGATGACTTTATCGAGGACATCTTCATGACGACGACGCATCACTACATCATGTTCTTTACGAACCTGGGCCGTTGCTACCGCCTGAAGGCATACGAGATTCCCGAATCCGGACGTACCGCGCGAGGCACCGCCATCGTCAATCTGCTCCAGCTCCTGCCGGACGAGCAGATCACGGCTGTGATCCCGATCCGCGAATACCACGAGGGAAGATATCTCTTCATGTGTACCAAGAACGGTATGGTGAAGAAGACGAAGATCACCGAGTACGCGAATGTGAGAAAGAGCGGACTGGCGGCCATCACCCTGAAGGAGGGTGATGAGCTGATCGAGGTGAAGGCGACCAACAACACGAAGGACATCCTGCTTGTGACCAAGCTCGGTATGTGTATCCGCTTTTCCGAGAAGGATGTGCGAAGCACGGGAAGAACCTCCATGGGTGTGATCGGTATGAACGTGAGCGCCGGAGACGAGGTTGTGGGCATGCAGCTTGACACCCAGGGCGAAGCGCTGATCATCGTATCAGAACTCGGACTCGGCAAGCGTACCCTGATCGAGGAGTTCACACCGCAGCACAGAGGCGGCAAGGGTGTGAAGTGCTACAAGATCACCGAGAAGTCCGGCAACGTGGTGGGCGTGAAGAACGTGACCGATGAAAACGAGATCATGCTGATCACCAACCAGGGTATCGTGATCCGTCTGTTGTGCAAGGATATCTCCATGCTCGGCAGGATCACCACCGGCGTGAAGCTGATCAATATGGATATTGAACACGATATCACCGTGGCAAGTATTTCCAGGGTGAGAAATAAATCCGCGGAGGAGTCCGAGTCCCTGATCCAGATGGAGAAGGAAATGAACGATGACGACAACGATGCGGGAAACATAGAAGAGGAACTTCCGGAGGAGGATCCATCATGACGAAGTCATGATTCGGAATGGATCCGACGAGTTGCCGCCGAACGGATGTGAGGGGGCGTTTCCATAAACAGATCGAGGAGGATGACATGTCAGGTGAAGATTTAAAAAGCAGCCTTGACGGCCTTACAAAAATTGATAATTTCTCGGGCGTGCTCTGGAATGCGATGTACTGGATCGCCGTGATCTTTGTGCTGCTGTTGATCGCCTATGTCGGGATCACCGTCAGCCTGTACATCTCGAGCAGACGAAAGGGAATCCCGTACAAGGACGAGGACGACTTCTTAAGTGATTGATTATGAGAACATTACACACAGACAATATCATCTCGGCCGTGCGTGATCTTTGCATCGAAGCGAACCTCGAGCTGGCGGCGGACATGAAGGAAAAGATCTGTACCGCGGCAGAGGAGGAGAAGAATCCGCTCGGAAAGCGGATCCTTTCCTCTCTGGTTGAAAACATGGAGATCGCAAAGAATGATCGAATCCCGATCTGTCAGGATACGGGCATGGCGGTCTTCTTTGTGGAGCTCGGACAGGACCTGCACATCGAGGGCATGGCGCTTTCCGATGCCATCAACGAGGGTGTGCGTCGCGGCTACACCGAGGGCTATCTTCGAAAGTCCGTGGTACGTGATCCCTTGGACCGTGTCAACACGGGAGACAATACCCCGGCCATCATCCACTACGACATTGTGCCGGGCGAGGAATTAAAGATCACCATCGCACCAAAGGGCTTCGGCAGCGAGAATATGAGCAAGGTCTATATGTTAAAGCCTGCGGACGGCGAGGAAGGGATCAAAGCCTCCGTCCTCGACGCGGTAAAAAACGCGGGTCCGAATGCCTGCCCGCCTTTGGTTGTGGGCGTCGGCCTGGGCGGCGATTTCGAGCTTGTCACAAAGCTTGCGAAAAAAGCGCTCACAAGGGAAGCGGGAAGCCGCAATCCTTCGGCACATATAGCAAGACTTGAGGAAGAGCTGCTTGCCATGATCAACGAGACCGGCATCGGCCCCGGCGGTCTGGGAGGACAGACCACGGCGCTTGCTTTGAATATAGAAACCTACCCGACCCACATAGCCGGCATGCCGCTTGCAGTCAATATGTGCTGCCATGTGAACAGGCATAAGTCGGTTGTATTATAAAACAAACGGAAAGGATGCAGAACATGTACGATAAGGTATCCCCAAAACTGAACTTTACGGAACGCGAGGATCTCGTGTTAAAGTTTTGGAAAGAGAACAAGGTTTTTGAAAAGAGTATCGAGGAAAAGAAGGATCTGCCGACCTATACATTCTACGACGGCCCGCCGACCGCAAACGGCAAGCCGCACATCGGCCACGTGCTCACGCGCGTGATCAAGGATATGATCCCGCGTTACCAGACCATGAAGGGCCATAAGATCATCAGAAAAGCCGGCTGGGATACCCACGGGCTTCCGGTGGAGCTCGAGGTGGAAAAGGAGCTCGGCATCGACGGCAAGGAGCAGATCGAGGCTTACGGCTTAGATCCGTTTATCAAAAAGTGTAAGGAGTCCGTGTGGAAGTACAAGGGCATGTGG
>CACZPL010000267.1 GCA_902783015.1 uncultured Lachnospiraceae bacterium | reverse complement strand
TCGCTGTCGGCCTCATACGGACCGTCGACATAGACAACCTTTTTACTCGCACTCTCCAGGATCACCGACCCGGAGACTGACTTGTCGTAAAGCGTTGTCAGCTCATTTTTAAAATCCATAACTTCCCCCTTATAATACTGTAGCTTTATTCGAAGGTCAGCAGCTCTGCCAGGCCTGTCATATCAAAGACCTCCATCACGTCACCGCACACATTCTTCAACACGAGTGTACCCTGGTTGGCGTCCATCACCTTCTGTGCTTTTACGACAATACGAAGGCCGGAGCTCGCCATGTATCCGCAATCGAGCAGGTCGATCACAAGACTCTTTAATTCCGGTGTCAGGATCTCCATCATCACCTTTTCAACCTCTACGGCTGCGTTGGTATCCAGACGTCCCTTAATGCTGACCTCTGCGGAATTGCCCTCCACTTTCTTTGAAATCTCCATAGTTCCTCTCCTTTCAAAAACTTTCTATATTATATATCAAGCTGCCACTCTTTTTCAATGAAAACAACGTTCTGACTGTCCTTATATTCATAGGAAACACGGTCCATATACTGCTTGACCATAAAAAGTCCCATGCCTCCCTCGCCTCGATCCTTGATGGCAAGGGTCGTATCGGGATCCTCCCTGTCCAGCGGATCAAAGGGAGTCCCGCGATCCTTCAGCCACACGGACATCTTGGCACTGCCTTCCTGCTGTGAGAGCTGCCAGATGATCTCGCAGTCCTTCTCGCCCGCATAGTCCTCCGGGTAGGCATAGCTGCAGATGTTTACAAAGATTTCCTCAATGGAAAGCTGAACAGCCTTTACGGTTCGCATGGATGCGCCGGTGGGCTCCATCATCTGCTCCGTTGTATCCAGGATCGCATCCAATTCCGTCAAAGATGCCGGGATCTTCAGTTTTTCCTCTTGTACGTTTTTCCCCATTTAAGTCTTCCCCATTTTTTACGATTGCACGGATTACCGTACCGTTACATATTATCCCATTTTTTTCACAGAATGCCAAGTTTTTTTTACATATTTTATGTATCTTTTACGATATTATTCATCCACACGTTTTTCTTAAGCAAAATGAATCCCACAATGCACTTGATCCAGTCCAGCATATTGACGATCAGGTATACCCAGACCACATAGAGATCCGTAAACTTCGTGAGCAATACGGCTGCCGGAACGGACACCACCCACATAAACACGCTGTCAAACAGGAAGGTGATGATGGTGCGTCCGCCGGATCGCATTGTGAAGTATGCCGTGTGCAAAAATGCCACATGCGGCATGGTCACGGCCGTGACCATGATGAGCTGCGTCGCGATGGTCTTTGCCTCGTCCGAGGTATTGTAGATCTGCGGGAACAGCCCGGCTGTCGCAAACATGATCGAGCCGACGATGAATGCAGAGAACACGGAGAACGCAATGATCTTGTTGTCCTCGTCCTTCGCCTGCTTCATCTTGCCGGCGCCGAGCAACTGCCCGATGATGATGGCCACCGCATCTCCCATGGCGATAAATACAATGTTAAAGATGTTGCTGACCGTGCTCGAGATGTTCTGCGCGGCCACAACACTGATCCCGCGCAGGGAATAGCGCTGGGTGAGCGCCGCGATCCCGAGGGACCAGAGCGTCTCGTTCACAAGGAGCGGCGCGCCCTTGACAAAGAATTTTCCTGCCAGCCGCAGAGGCACCTTAACGCTCTTCCAGATTCCCTGAATAAAGGTGAATTTCTTCGCGTGCAGGTGTGACCACACGATCACGATGGTGATCTCCACGTAACGTGAAATGACGGTTGCTATTGCCGCGCCGCGCACGCCGAGCTTCGGGAAACCGAGGTTTCCGTAGATGAGCAGCCAGTTGAAGGTCAGATTGATGAGCACCGCGATCACGCCCGCCTTCATGGGTGTCACGGTCTCACCGCACTCTCTTAAGGTCGAGCTGTAGACCTGGGACATCATGATCGCGGGGATGGAAAGCAGGATGATGTGCAGGTACTCCTGACCGTAAGATAGTGCCAGCACCGGATCTCCGCCCTCATCGTTGCCCCTCAGATAGAGTTGGATCAGGTCCTTTCCCCAGATCAGCAGGATCGTCACGGTAATGGCCGACAGCACCAGCATGAGCCAGAACTTGTAGCGGAAGGTGTGCCGGATGCCCTCGTCATCCCGGATTCCGTAGTATTGCGCCGTAAAGATCCCCGCACCGGCCGAACCGCCGAAGGTGCAGAGAAAGTATACAAATATGAGCTGGTTGACGATCGCCACGCCGGACATAGCCTCCGTTCCGCATTGCCCCACCATGATGTTGTCGAGCAGGCTCACGAAGTTCGTGATCCCGTTCTGGATCATGATCGGTACGGCGATCGCCATCAGCTTTTTGTAAAAGGCTTTGTCACCGATGAACTTTTTCTTGAATGCCTGTAACATTTTTTATCATCTCCTAAAGCAAGACCACCTCTGTGGCAAGTTCTTCTTGAAATCTTTGATCATGCTCCACGAGAAGCATGGTCGGTTTATATGCTTTGATCAGCTGTTCCAGCTGCATACGGGAGAACACGTCGATATAGTTTAACGGTTCATCCCAGATGTAGATGTGTGCCGGTGTGATCAG
>CACZPL010000266.1 GCA_902783015.1 uncultured Lachnospiraceae bacterium | reverse complement strand
TTCCATAACAGACTCAGTCGTCGGTGCGTTGAAAAACTCAGGTTTGGCTTGTTCAACTCTGAGCAAGGACTCGTAGGTTTCATTGATCTTGCCAAGCAAGAGATTAAACGCGGCTTCCTGATCCTCTTTTGGCGCCGGCACATGTACAAATTGATTTATTAATCCACCGGCCTTCACTTGGATATAGTTTCCGCTATCATCTTTTGCATACTCTCCGTCTGCATGTGCACCTGTTTCCATCACATGCATTGCATCGGCATATTTGAGCATTTCATCGATTTTAGCTTGATCAATCTTGCGAAACTCGGGCGCCTGAAGCATCTCTGTTGACGGACTGTTTAAATCTTCGAATTTGGTTATAAAGCGTGCTACATCTCTGTACAGACTGCTTGCTTCATAATGCGCCATCTGTTCGCCTGTCACGATCATTTGGTTTGTTTTCGGATCCGTTTTGGTGATTAGTTTTCTGATTTTGCTTTTGGCTATAAACGCATCCTGCAACATAATGATCCTTATATTTTGATCCTTTGCATTGTACGCGGTATTCAAGTAGTCTATCGTAGTTTTGCCTTTTACATAGCTGATCGTATCCAGTTTCTTTTGATAAAACGCAGCCTCCTCCGGTTTTTCGGCCTTCTTCTTGCGCTCGACGGTTTCACCTATCTCTTTCTTATCCGTTGCAATATGTGCTTCAACTTCGCTTCTCGTGTCATGGAATAAATTGAGTCGATCGTTCGTCCTTTTCTTTTTCAGTTTTTCCTGATTGGCAGCGATTTTATCAAGTTTCTTTTGTGCGGAATGCTTATGAATCCCGAGTGTATCGTGCTTGACCTTATCCATGCCGCCGATATTGGCCTTTTCCTCCAATTTCCGTTTTTCGTCCTGCATTTCCTTATAGGCTTCCGGATAGTCCTCCTTCAGCTTTTCGGCATTTTCGACATCCACCAACATCATTTCGCTGATTTGCTTTTGAAGGGCCTTAAAGCTTTCCTGATGCGCCACGCTTTCATTACCGGCAGAGGCCATGTATATATCCCGGTCCTGATCTGACATTGCTTGTCCGTAGAGTTGCGCGTCTTTGATCATTTCAGTCATCTGCACTTCGGCAAACTCTTTTTGTTTTCCCTGCGTCAATTCATAATCTCCCATTTGAAATCCTCCCTTGTTATATCTGAGAAATTTTAATTAAACAATTCTCTTAAACTTCTTTTCCAGTTCCTGCTCGGAAATCGAGATCAGTGTAGGCCTCCCGTGGGGACAGGTATACGGATTTTCCAAGGTGAGCAGTTCATCGATCAGATGGTCCGCCTCCTCGAAGGTAATCCTTGAATTTCCCTTTATGGCCGCCTTGCAGGCCATGGTGGAAAGCTTTCTCACAAACACATCGTTTGACATATATCCGGCATTGTCCGTGAGCGATGCCACAAAGTCCATGAAGAGTTCCTTCTCCGGGATGCCGAAGAGATTGCTCGGCACGGCATTGATCTTGAACTCGTAACCTCCGAATTCCTCCAAATCATATCCGAACTTCATGAACAGATCATAATTGTCCATGACTGCCTGTCGCTCCGCATAGGATAAGGTTACAACGATCGGCGGCAGCAGCTGTTGCGAGAGCACGGTCTTTTCCTTGAAGTTTTTATATAGTGCCTCGTAGTTGATCTTCTCATGGGCCGCATGCTGGTCCATGATGAACAGCTTGTCCTCATATTCGATAAGCCAGTAGGTTCCGAAAACCTGCCCGATCAGACGATGCTTTTTTCTCGCCTTTTCCGTCAGGAAGTTCTCGTCGAATAAGGATTCCTGCTCGTAGGTCTGCTCCACGCGCTTCCCCTTTTTGTCATAGCCGGTGAATTTCTTTTCCGGCACCTCGGAAGCAGCATCCGGCAATTCTTCTTCAACATTCGGCGGTTTGGTTACTTGCGCTTCCGTATCCGTCGATGAGTCGGAGCCTATGATATAGGTAGCACCCGAATCACGCAACAGATTTTCGATGGGGATCGATCCGCCATCCGAATCATCGTTTTCCTGTTCCATGCTTTTCAGCTTTTCCAGGATCTTATAAGAGCCGCTGACACGGCCGGACTTTCCGAAGGACGCGGCCGGCGGCGCGACGCGTTTACTCTCAAAGGGCTCTGCGGGCGTTCCTGCAGCTTTTGCCGCTTGTTCGGCCTCCCGCTTTTCCTCTGCAGCTAGCCTTTGGTTTTCCGATTTGGTATTTGCGTTTGATTCGGGGATCAAGTCCTTGTTTTGCAAGGAAGTCCTGCAGGCATGGCATACAGCAGAAAACAGCCCCTTCTCATCGTCATATTTAAACTCCTGCTTGGTCGGATGTACGTTGACATCACACTTTTCCGGCGGGAGCTCGATCATCAGCACGGTAAAGGGAAACTGGTGCTGCATCACAAAGGTGCGATATCCCTCCTCGATGGCGCGTCCGATCACGGGACTCTTGATGTAGCGCCCGTTGATAAAATAAGTCTCAAACGCGCGGTTTCCGCGATTAATGTTCGGACGTCCGCAGAAGCCTTTGATCTTCACATCCCCCTCACGGTAGTCGACCGAAAGCAGATTGTGCGCGATCTCCTTGCCGTAAAGTGCGTAAATCGTATCCTTCAGGTTGCCGTTTCCCGCAGTGTCGATCTTCGTGACACCGTTTACGATCAGACGAAACGCGATGTTTGAATTGGAGAGCGCAAGCTTCGTGACCAGGTCGCTGATATAGGAAGCCTCCGTCATGGGAGTCTTTAAAAATTTCTTTCTGGCCGGCGTATTGTAAAACAGATTTTTAACCACGATGGTGGTACCGTCCGGCACGCCGACCTCGGAGTACTCGATCTCCTCACCGCCGTGTATCACATACTTAACGCCAACCAAAGCATCCCGTGTCTTGGTGACAAGTTCTGTCTGCGAAACGGCAGCAATGGTGGCAAGCGCCTCCCCGCGAAACCCGAGACTAATCACGCCGTTTAGATCATCGGCAGTCTCGATCTTGCTCGTCGCGTGTCGCATCACCGCAACACGAACCTCATCCTTTTCTATTCCGATCCCATTGTCCGTGACACGGATCATGGCGATCCCGCCGTCCTTGATCTCCACGGTGACGGAGGTTGCGCCGGCATCAACGGAGTTTTCGAGAAGCTCCTTCACAACCGATGAAGGACGCTCGATCACTTCACCTGCCGCAATCTTATCTATGGTTGCTTTGTCTAATAGCTTGATCATTGTTTTTGTTGCCTTACCAAATGCTATTTCAATGTAAATGCCTTAATGGATGCCGTGTCGGAATAATACCTTTTACCGTTGATCAGCCTGTAAGCCTTCA
>CACZPL010000265.1 GCA_902783015.1 uncultured Lachnospiraceae bacterium | reverse complement strand
GTGGGAGGAGGTATTCTCTCCGGCGGTAAGGTGGTACACGGCATGCTGCACCCGGAGCTTGGACATATGAGGCTTGTCAAAGCGGAAAACGATCCCTACGAGGGAAAGTGTCCCTTCCACGGGACCTGTCTGGAAGGCCTTGCTGCGGGTCCTGCCATCGAGGCAAGATGGGGAGCGCCCGCGAAGGAGCTGATAGATAAAGATGAGGTATGGGAGCTGGAGAGCTATTACATCGCGCAGGCGCTTGCAAATCTGATCCTGACCATCAGCCCGAAGAAGATCATCCTGGGCGGTGGCGTGATGCATGTGGAAAAGCTGTTCCCCATGATAAGGAAAAAGGTTTTGGAAAACCTGAACGATTATCTTGATACACCCGAGCTTAAAGATATCGATCACTATATCATTCCCGCGGGACTGAATGATGATCAGGGGATCATGGGTGCGATCAAGCTTGCGATAGACGCAGAGTAAAACGATACGGGGGTGTTGATACATGACGATATACGAAGGAAAATCGGTATTTGAGGGTGTTGCCATCGGCAAGATCAGCGTGTATACGAAATCGGAGCAGTCGGTAAAGCGAACCAAGGTGGAGGATACCGAAGCCGAGAAGGCGCGCTATGCATCCGCAAGGGAGACAGCCATCGAGCAGCTCAAAGCGCTCTATGAGAAGGCTGTGAAGGAAGTCGGAGAATCCGGAGCCGAGATTTTTGAGGCACACCAGCTCATGGTGGATGATGAAGATTATATCGAGTCGGTGGAAAACATCATCGACACCGAAGGCGTGAACGCGGAATACGCGGTGGCGCAGACCGGAGACAATTTTGAAAAGATGTTCCTCGAGATGGAGGAGGAGTACTTCCGCGGAAGAGCCGCGGATATCAAGGATATCACGGAGCGGATCATATCCGCCCTCTCGGGCGCGGGCACGGGCGGGATCGAGTCTGATGAGCCCGTGATCGTTGTGGCGGATGACCTTGCACCCTCGGAGACGGTGCAGATGGACAAGGATAAGATCCTCTCCTTTGTAACGGTGCACGGATCGGCCAATTCTCACACCTCTATTTTGGCAAAGACCATGAGCATCCCGGCGTTGATCGGCTGCCCGGTTCCGCTTTCGGACGAGGTGAACGGAAAGCTTGCCGTGGTGGACGGCTACGAGGGAAAGCTCTATGTGGAGCCCGACGAGGAAGTGCTCGCGGCAAAGAAGAAGCTCCTGCTTGAGGAGGAAGAAAAGAAGAATCTCTTAGAGCGGTTAAAGGGCAAGGAAAATGTGACCTTAGACGGTCAGAAGATCAATATCTACGCAAATATCGGAAATACTAAGGATCTCGGCCTTGTGCTTAAAAACGATGCGGGCGGTATCGGATTGTTCCGCTCGGAGTTTATCTACCTGGGCTCGGATGACTATCCGACGGAAGAAGAGCAGTTTGCGATCTACAAGCAGGTAGCGCAGACCTTGGCCGGCAAGAAGGTGATCATCCGGACACTGGATATCGGCGCGGACAAGCAGGCGGATTATTTCAAGCTTCCGCAGGAGGAGAACCCGGCAATGGGTCTTCGCGCGATCCGTATATGTCTCACCAGACCGGAGGTGTTTACCACACAGCTTCGCGCGATCCTTCGCGCCAGCGCTTTCGGTAAGGTATCGATCATGTTCCCCATGATCATTTCCGTGGATGAGGTAAAGAAGATCAAAGCCATTGTGGAGGATGTGAAGAAGAGTCTGGATGCGGACGGCATCGCATACGACAAGGAGATCGAACTCGGTATTATGATCGAGACGCCGGCAGCCGTGATGATGGCGGATGAGCTTGCGGAAGAGGTAGACTTCTTCAGTGTGGGCACCAACGATCTGACGCAGTATACCCTGGCCATCGACAGGCAGAACCAGTCGCTGGATGCGTTCTATGATTCACATCACCCGGCCATTTTGAAGATGCTTCAGATGATCGCGGACGCGGCACACAGACATGGTGCCTGGGCCGGGATCTGCGGGGAACTGGGCGCGGATCTTTCGCTCACGAAGGAATTCCTTGCCATGGGCTACGATGAGCTTTCGGTTTCACCCGGCAGGGTGCTGCCGATCCGGAAGACCGTGATCGAGACGAATGTGGCAGAGTATAAAAAAGAACGAAGCTAATCGTAATGTGGGACTGAGGGACGTGAATCAGGGGACGGTGAATCAGGGGACGGTTCTCCGATTCAGCAAGTGAATCAGAGAACCGTCCC
>CACZPL010000264.1 GCA_902783015.1 uncultured Lachnospiraceae bacterium | reverse complement strand
TTTGGAAATGCACAATCTTCATTGTGGATTTTGACAGTCGTTTTGATAGATTGCGAAACCGCATTTCATATCACAAAGCCGCAACATTTCCGCCGAGTCTTACCACCTCGGCTTTGAGTTTCTCAATTAGCGTTTTACTGGATTTCAGTGCTTCGTCTTTTGACTTTAGTGCTTCTTCTTTCGTCTTTAGCGCTTCGTCATTTGCCTTTAACTGCTCTTCCAGTTGCTCTATCTTTGCGTCTTTCGCTTCAAATTCCGCTTTGAACAAATTTCTCGTCTCATTCATTTTACCGACACCTTCCTTCTGTCTGTTTTCCTTCATCCTTCTTAAAATCAGATCCGTCACCGTGAGCGCAAGTTCTCTGTGGGCCGGATCCTCCAGTTCTTCAATTTTGCGGAGCACATCCGCATACTTCCTGAAATCGATCTTGTAGGATGCGTAAAACGGCGGATGCCAATGTTCTCTTTTCTTTTTTTCCATACTTTACTTCCTTTCTTGTATATTTCAAAAAAGGAAGGCGGTTCCCTACCCGCTAAGCATGTAAGCTACGGTAATCGTAACATATCCGATATGCAAAAACAAGGTTGTTTTCTTTTACTGTTTTTTACTGTTCTTTACTGTTTTTGGATTCTTTTACTGTTCTTTACTGTTCTTTACTGTTTTTGTCAAGTCCGTAAGCAATCATCCCCCGCTCACTCTTCCCTTCTAACCAGCATCCCGACCTTCACCTGTTCCCCACCATCCACGTACACCTTGATCTTCTGCTTGGCGTGTGGGGCGGATTCCTGGGGTTCGTCCGTATCGAAATCCCTGATCCCCTCCACCGTTACGGTGCCGTTGGTGCCGTTGAAGTTCATGCAGGTGAGCTGTTCGCCCACGGTGAACTTGTTCTTTTGATGAAAGACCAGGGCGCCGTCGCTTAGGATTTTCTCCACAGTGCCGATGTAGGTGGCGCCGGACACATAGGTGCTGGCGTCATAGATGTGGGCCTCCGCGTCGGGCTTGCCGAAGTAAAAGCCGGTGGTGAATTTGCGGTTCGTGCACATGCCGATCTCCCGGAGGTAGTCCGGGATGTTTGCGCGGTAGGTTTCCTCCGACGCGAAATAATCGTCGATGGCGCGGCGGTAGGTGCGCGCCACGGTGGCCACGTAGAGCGCGGTCTTCATGCGCCCCTCGATCTTGAAGGAATCCACGCCCGCAGCGACGAGCTCCGGGATGTGGTCGATCATACAAAGATCCTTGGAGTTCATAATGTAGGTGCCGCGGTCATCCTCCTCCACGGGCAGATACTCGCCCGGGCGGTTTTCCTCGACCAAGGCGTATTTCCAGCGGCAGGGATGCGTGCAAGCACCCTTGTTGGCGTCACGGCCCGTAAAATAGCTCGAGAGCAGGCAGCGGCCGGAATAAGAAATGCACATAGCCCCATGGATAAATGCTTCAATCTCCATATCCGCAGGTGCCTTGGCGCGGATATCGGCAAGCTCTGCTAAGGAGAGCTCCCTTGCTGCCACCACGCGCTTTGCGCCCATGTCGTGCCAGAATTTGTAGGTCATATAGTTTGTATTGTTTGCCTGGGTGGAAATGTGCACCTCCACGCCGGGCAGGATTTCTCTTGCCATGGTAAAGACGCCGGGGTCCGAGATGATGAACGCGTCGATCTTCTCCTCGAGCCCTGCGCTTTTCAGTTCTTCGAAATAGGCCCGGATGCCCTCGATATCGCCGTTGTGGGCGAAAATGTTCACGGTCACGTGAAGCTTGGCGCCGTGGGCGTGGGCATAGTCAGCCGCGGCGGACATATCTTCTAAAGAGAAGTTGTCTGCCATGGCCCGCAGGCCGAATTTCTGGCCGCCGATATAGACTGCGTCTGCGCCGTAGTCCACAGCGGTTTTCAGGGTTTCCAGGTTGCCGGCCGGGCATAACAATTCGGGTTTTTTTATTCTTTCATTTTTCATATCTGGCTCCGATTTCAGGATCCTTCGGCTTCGCCTCAGGATGACAGGCTGTCTGTTTTATTCGCTGCGCTCAGGATGACATACTGTCCAATAATCTATCAGTCCTTTACGATCGTCATCGCAACCCCATCCCCGACAGGCAAAATACTCGTGCTAAGGCGCGGATCGTGGGTTAATGCATACAGATACTCCCGGATCCGCGCGTGGATCGTGCGATCCCTGCGCTCCACCATAAAGCGGCTGTCCATGACCGTGTAATCCTGCAGGATATTGTCTGACAGGATCATTGCCCCGGGCACTGCCACACGCAGCACCTCCGGCAGATAGGCCATGTACTGCCCCTTTGCCGCATCCACAAAGATGTAGTCATAGGTCGCATCGGGAAGCGTGGGGAGTAACTCCGCGGCATCGCCGCACAAAACCTCGGATACCTCGCCGTAGCCGAAGCGGGCAAGGTTCTCCCTTGCAGCCTCCGCGCGCGCGGGATCAAGCTCCATGCCGGTGAGTCTTGCGCCCTCTCCCATACTGTTCAAAGTGACAATAGCAGAATAGCCGATCGCTGTGCCTATTTCAAGCGCGCGTACCGGCTGTTTTGCTCTGATACAGGTTTCGATCAGGGCTCTCGTCTCCGGCCGGATGACCGGAAGTCCCTGTTCTCTTGCCTCACTATACAATTGATTGATCGGATCCTCCGGCGCATCCTGCAAGAAGGAAGCAAGGAAGGTCCGGATACGTTCGTAATCTACCACGTTTCGCCGTCTCCTG
Organism: uncultured Lachnospiraceae bacterium; assembly: GCA_902783015.1. Classification (GTDB taxonomy): domain Bacteria; phylum Bacillota; class Clostridia; order Lachnospirales; family Lachnospiraceae; genus Coprococcus_C. Next base: position 740 of record CACZPL010000264.1, on the reverse strand, counting down.
CTTCTCCTGCGTCGCCTTCGCCGCTTTCTCCTTCGCCTTCCTCACCGCCTTCGCCCTCTGCATCCTCACCCTCTTCGGTGGTTGCTTCCGTGGTCAGGTCGGCCGGATCAATGGTTCCGGTATCGGTTACTTCTCCGCTGTTTCGTTTTTGCCCGCTCACCGACGAGCCTCCGCCTTCCTCATCTTCATCCGGCGGACATAGGACATCTATGATCTCGTCGTAGTTCATGGAGGCGGAAAGATGGAACTCTCCGCTTGTCAGCTTGCCGCCGAGCTTTTTGATCTTGATCTTTGCAAAGAAGATGTATTTATCCTCTATGATATCCGCCTTTTCAAGCGCCTCACCGATCTGGAGCGCGGTGGAATCCGGCGGAATGTTGACCACTACATACTGTTTTGACGCCGGCGATTTCGCAACCTTGCCAAACAGGCCGTATCCGAAATGGAATGAGTAGGTAAACATCTTTATCAGGGCATACACGATCAGCACATTGATAAAGAGTGCGAACATAAAGCCGGCCGAACCTCTGATCGCATGTCGTATCTTGTTCAGGATCTTCATGTTCTTCTTATCCCGCGCCAGCCTGCTCTGCTTGGTCGTACGCTTTTTCTGGACAGGCTTTTGCGCCGAATTCTGTGCCGGATTCTGTGCAGTCTTTTGCACCGGTTTTTGCTCCGGCCTTGTCGCCTGCCTCTGCGCCGGTCTCTGCTCGCTTCTCTGTGCCGGTCTCTGTGCCGGT
>CACZPL010000263.1 GCA_902783015.1 uncultured Lachnospiraceae bacterium | reverse complement strand
TTGCTTCCGCTGATGTTGTGGATCGACTCCCAGTCACTCACGATCATCCCGTCAAACCCAAGCTCATCGCGAAGCATTGACATGTACTTGCCGTTTTCGTGCATTTTGACACCGCCGACACTCCCATGACTGATCATGATTGACGGAACTCCCGCGTCGATCAGCTTGCGATAGACTTCTAAAAGCGCGTCAACTTCTTCATCCGTCAGATTCGCGTCGCCGCGGTCGATCAGAAATCCGTTTTCGCCTGTTCCCCACGCCTCTGCTCCATCGGCCAAAAAGTGCTTGCCGCAAGCCGCAATCCCATTGTCTTTCAATCCTTTGACATAGGCTTCTCCGAGATTTCCCACGGTTTCGGGATCAGATGAATAGCTCTCGTACGTTCTGCCCCATCTCGGATCCGTGCTGACCGCAACGCAAGGCGCAAAATTCCACAGCATTCCCGCGAGTTTAGCCTCGTCGGCTGTGGCCGCGCCGATCTGATATACCAGCTCCGCGTCATTTGCAGCGCCGAGTCCGATGTTGTGCGGAAATATGACCGCACCCCTGCAGTAATTCACGCCGTGGACGTCATCCTGCCCGTAAATGAACGGAATTCCTGCTTCCGACTGCAGGGCCGCATTCTGGTACTCCCGGATCAATGCCTTCCATTCAGAGCTGCTCAGATATGAATCATCAGCTTTACTCAAAATCGACCCGAAATCATATTGCTTCATCGCGTTCTGATCCGCCATATACACTGCGGGCTGGATCATCTGCCAGACCTTCTCCTCCAGCGTCATCTCCGCCAAAATATCGTCCGCCGACTTCCCGCTGAACCAATACTTCGCTGCCCCAACAACCGCTTTCTCATCGGCAGCTTCCTTCGCCTTACCATCATCTTTTCCTTCGCTTTCTTTCGTCTGTTCCTGTTCTGCCGGAGTCTCCTCTCTGAACGGTTCGTCTTCTGACTTCGCGGACTTTCCGCATCCCGCAGCATTCAGCATAATCGCTGCAGCCATGATCACTGCCAGTTTTCTTGTCAACTGTTTTTTCATATTCTGCTCCTTTCCGGCTTCTATATTTTAGTCACGCAGATTGTCAGATCACCGCAAAATACTGTCATAAATTGACCGCATATACTTGTACCCGAGGAAGTAAAACTCTTCCATAGGCAGTTCTTTCCTTGTTCCATAATCCACGGGGATCACTTCCGTGAGGGACAGCAAGTAAGCGTAATAGTCATAATCTATGTCTTTGCGTACACTCTTATCGCTCTTCAGCTCCTCGCTTATGACCGGAGCAATCAGGGCAGACGCGGCATTCATCTGAACAAAAGTCCTAATATGGTGCGGCGCATGGAGCATGTTCTCAAAGAGAGCAAAATCCTCTTCCGAAAGATACTCGTTCAATTCTTTCGAAAACAGTTGATACCCTTTTTCAAACCCCAGTCTTTTCATGCGAAGCATCCCTGATTCGAGCAAAGGTTCTCCATTCTTTTTTCTCTCGTCAATCAGCTTCCGGTATACCGCGTTTATACACAAGCTGAACAGGTCCGATTTATCGTCAAAATACTGATAGAAGCTTCCCTTCGGGATCCCTGCCTCAGTTAGAATCCTGTTTATGCTGGTTTTTTCATACGGATTGTGAATAAACTCTGCGCGTGCAGCCTGCAGGATCCTATCCTTCTTTTCTTCCGATAGCCGTTCAAATGTTGAGTGGATCAACTTTGTGCCCTCCGTTTCATTACTGCTGATAGTTTACTTGTAATTATCACAGCCGTCAAATATAATATGACTAAAGTCACATTTGCGAATTACCCTAGAGGTCGACCGGCCCGCTACGCATGCACTACCCTAGAGGTCGACCGACCCACGCACGCACTACCCTAGAGGTCGACCGACCCGGAAAGGTCAACCGACCCGGAAAGGATCCCCATGATCATCACAGATATACAGTTTCAAGTCACAAGTTTTCGCTTCGAAGAGCCAATGAAAGTCGCATTTGCGACTATCCTCGCCATGGACTCCTGCATTGTCAAAATATCGACCGATGAAGGCATCGACGGCTATGGAGAAGCAGCTCCCTTTCCATTTGTCACCGGAGATAATCTGGGCACTGTTTTGGCCGTCGGAAAAGAAATGCGAGAGGCGCTTATCGGAATGGATCCCCGCGCAATCGGCGCAATTCACCGCGTCATGGACCGGCTATACGCAGGAAACGGCGCCGTAAAAGCCGGCATCGACATTGCCTGCTACGACATCGCCTCCAAAGCCGCCGGCGTTCCCCTCTACAAATATCTGGGAGGCGACGACCCGCACATTCACTCGGACGTCACGATCGGCATCGACACACCCGAGAGGATGGCCGATAAGGCATTGGAGTGGGTTAACAAAAGCTTTGACATTCTCAAGGTCAAGCTGGGGGAGGATATCCTGACAGACACAGACCGCATGTGCGCGATTCATGAAGCAGT
>CACZPL010000262.1 GCA_902783015.1 uncultured Lachnospiraceae bacterium | reverse complement strand
CAGAATGGCACCCGTGCAGCGAAGCGGAGACGGCGGCGGCAGCAGTACGCATGTCTCGTCCTCCGGGGAGACCCACGGCGGAAGCTCGGGTAAATTCTGATTCGCGTATGATTTTACATTACACAAGAGGAGACTATCATGCAAACGAAGAGTTATACGGCGACAGCTTTGGCTATCCTGTTTCTTATAGTCCTTGCTGCACTTGTCGGCTGTTCCGGAACGAAGACCATCGGCGGAAGTGAAACGGCTGTGGCGACTGCGACGGACAGCACAGTCGCGGAGACTTCCGCAACTACCACGGAGCAGCAATATGTGACGGATTTTACCTCCGGCATGGTCGGGAAAAAGGATAAAGCAACCGGGACCGATGCTACGGCAACCGATGCGAATAACGGCGAGATCAAGGTCAAGATCACGGCGACAGGAGACTGTGCATTGGCGCCTACACAGCTGTCCGGCTACGAGGAGTCTCTGCACAATTACTACGACGATTACGGCGAAGAATACTTCATGAAGAATTTTAAGGACCTCTTTTCCTCGGATGATTTCACGCTTGCCAACATGGAATGTGCCTTAACGGACCTTCCGTACTATCCTGAGGAGCAGCCGGACAAGGCCTTCTTCATCGTGGGTAAACCTGCGTACGCGCGGATCCTTTCCACGGCGAGCGTGGAGGGATGTTCCCTCGGAAACAATCACTCCATGGACGTGGGGATCGACGGCATGCACGACACGCAGAAGGCGATCGAGGATGCCGGGATGCTCTGGGCGGTGGACGACACGACCGCAACCTATGTGACGGATCAGGGCATTAAGATCGGCTTTGTCTCCGCACAGCTCTTCGGTGCTTACGAGGACGAGGAATATATCCGAAACGGCATCAACAAGCTGAAGGAGGAGGGTGTGGACCTGATCTTTGCCTGCTGTCACTGGGGCATTGAGACCGAGTTTTACCCCACAGATTATCAGGTGAATCTGGCACATGAATTTGTGGACATGGGAGCGGACCTCATCATCGGCAATCACCCGCATGTGGTGCAGGGTGTGGAGTACTACAGGGGAAAGGTCATCTTATACAGCCTCGGCAATTTCTGCTTCGGCGCGAATAAGACGCCTTTTGATATGAAGGACATGATCTATCAGCAGACCTTTACCTTCAAGGACGGCGAGCTGACTACGGATCTTGACGCGACCATCATCCCGGTCCAGATCTCTACCGACCCGAACTACAACGATTATCAGCCCATCATCCTTGAGGGGCAGGAGAAGGCGGATATGATTGACCGCATCAATACATACTGCGAGCCCTACGGCTCCGTGCGGTTGGACGGAAACGGAAAGATCTCCGTGGATGAGTCGGACCGTGTGACGGATTGGGAGACCCTTCCGGAAACGGAGGAACCGACCGTGACGGAGGAGCCATCGGATGCCCGCATGGAAGAGAGCTGGTAAAATGCTTGGCTTTTTTTCTGCGACTGTGATACAATGTGCGGAGTGAATGATCAGAGCTAGATCGGAAAGGGGTAACTACAATGGGAAACGGCGTACCGGAGATGTACGGAAGTCTTGTGTTCAACAACAAGATCATGCGCGAAAAGCTGCCGAAGGATATATATAAGGCATTAAGAAAGACAATCGAGAATAACACACATCTGGAGCTGGATGTGGCAAACTCCGTGGCGGTGGCCATGAAGGAGTGGGCGGTTGAAAACGGCGCCACACATTACACGCACTGGTTCCAGCCTATGACCGGATACACGGCGGAGAAGCATGACAGCTTCCTCACCCCCGTGGGGGACGGCCAGGTGATCATGGATTTTTCCGGCAGGGAGCTTCGAAAAGGAGAACCGGACGCATCGAGCTTTCCCTCGGGCGGACTTCGCGCGACCTTTGAGGCGCGTGGCTACACGGCCTGGGACCCGACCTCCCCTGCATTTATCAAGGATAAAACACTTTACATTCCTACGGCTTTCTGTTCTTACAGCGGAGAGGCTTTGGACAAGAAGACACCGTTGCTCCGTTCCATGGATGTGCTTTCCAAGGAGGCGGTAAAGATCCTGCACAAGCTCGGACAGACAAACGTGCGAACCGTGCACACCACGGTTGGTGCGGAGCAGGAATACTTCCTTGTGGATAAAAAAGCTTATGAAAAGAGAAAAGACCTGATCTTTGCGGGCCGTACCCTGCTCGGCGCACTTCCGCCGAAGGGTCAGGAGATGGAGGATCACTACTTCGGATCCTTGAAGACCAGAGTTGCGGCCTATATGCACGACCTAGACGAGGAGCTTTGGAAGCTCGGCATCCCGGCCAAGACCAAGCACAACGAGGTTGCGCCGGCACAGCACGAGCTTGCACCTGTCTTTGACACGACAAACGTGGCGGTTGACCACAACCAGCTCACCATGGAGATCATGAAGAAGGTTGCGGAAAAGCATGACCTTGTATGCCTTTTGCATGAGAAGCCCTTTGCCGGCATCAACGGTTCCGGCAAGCACAACAACTGGGCCATGGTGACCAACGAGGGCGTGAATCTGATGGATCCGGGCAAGACCCCGGCGGAGAATCTGCAATTTTTGATCTTTCTGGTAGCCGTGATCAAGGCGGTGGACGAGCATGCGGATCTTCTGCGTGTTTCCTGTGCCAGCGCGGGCAATGATCACCGTCTGGGCGCAAACGAGGCGCCGCCGGCCATTATCTCCATCTTCCTCGGAGATGAACTGACCAAGGTGATCGGTGCCATTGAGGACGGCACGTTTTTTGCGACACAGGAAAAGGTGAAGATGGACACCGGCGCGGCAGCGCTGTCCAGATTCACGAAGGATACCACGGACAGAAACCGTACCTCACCCTTTGCCTTTACCGGAAATAAATTCGAATTCCGCTCCTTGGGCTCCGCGCATTCCGTGGCGGACCCCAATATTATGCTCAATACCGTTGTGGCAGATGTGCTGGCGGAATTTAACCGTGAGCTTGACGAAGTCGCTCCCGAGAATATGGACGCGGCGGTAAAGGAGCTTCTCACCAAGACCGTGAAGGCGCACAAGCGTATCCTGTTCGACGGAGACAACTATACGGAGGATTGGCTGAAGGAGGCTGAAAAGCGCGGGCTTTACAACTTAAAGAACACACCCGCGGCACTGCCGTTCATTGTGAAGCAGGAAAACATCGATCTCTTCGTTCGCCACAAGGTGCTGACGGAAAACGAGCTGAAATCCCGTTACGAGATCCAGCTGGAAAAATACTGCAAGACGATCCGCATCGAGGATCGTACCCTGCAGAGTATGATCAGCCATCAGTTCCTTCCGGCATTAATGACCTATGCGGACAAGCTCTCGGAGTCCATCCAGCGCAGGAAAGCAGTGGGAAGCTTCGGTTGCGAGTCGGAGCTTGAGCAGCTGCAGCTTCTGACCGATGCCTACAATGATATCTACAAGAAGCTGAAGAAGCTGAAGGCGGATACGGATACGGTTGAGAAGATGACAGATATGCAGAAGGCGGCGGAGTATTACCATGACGTGATCCTTGCAGATATGGATGATATCCGTGTGAGTGCGGATGAGGCTGAGGAGTATCTGCCCCAGAGCATGATGCCCTATCCGACCTATGAGGACTTGTTATTCTATGTATAACTATTATCTGTTTGATCTGGACGGCACGCTGACGCAGTCGGAGTTCGGTATCATTGATTCCGCTCGCTACGCGCTTAACAAATTCGGAATACAGGTGGAGGACCGGGAATCGTTAAAGCGGTTTATCGGGCCTCCGCTTTTTGTGACCTTCCGGGAGTTTTACGGCTTCTCCGAGGAGGAGGCAGAGCGGGGTATGATATTTTTTCGCGAGTTCTATAACCGGGAGGGAATATACAATGCGCCCGTTTATCCGAGAGTGAAGGAGACCTTGGAAAAGCTGAAGGCCGGAGGGAAAAAGCTTGCGGTTGCGACCTCCAAGCCAAAGCCCCTGGCAGACAAAGTGATAAAGCACAGCGGATTGTGGGACCTGTTTGATGCCGTGATCGGGCCTCCGCTTGAAAAAAAGCAGGTGGGAAAACGGGACCAGATCTTAGAGGCGTTGTCGGCGCTCGGTGCGGGAGAAGCGCGGTACAAAGAAGCCTTGATGGTAGGTGACCGCAAATATGATATCGATGCGGCCCATGATGTGGGAATCGATTCCGTGGGTGTGCTGTACGGGTACGGCAGCAGAGAAGAGTTGGAACAGGCAGGGCCAACCTATATTGTGAAGGATATTTCGGAGGTAGTGGGACTATGAAGATCTTAGTGACCGGCGTGGCCGGACAATTGGGACACGATGTGATGAACGAGCTT
>CACZPL010000261.1 GCA_902783015.1 uncultured Lachnospiraceae bacterium | reverse complement strand
TCAAACATTTTCATGTCGTCGACCTGCGCCTTAAACTCATACTGCTTATTGTCTCCGAGCGAGAGCAACGTGAGGGGCTGGGCTTCCAAATCCAGTTTTATATTTTGCTGTAATGCTTCGTCCATAGTCTTCCACCTTTCCTGTTTAGAAAAATACGATTTCAGGTTATGAGTGTTATATCATCCTTAATGTCACAAAACAGTCACTCTACCGTCTCCCGTCAAGGCATATCATCCAATACGACACCGCTCATATACTCGACATCCACGACCCGGAACTTCGTCGGGATCTGTGCAACCAGCTCTTCCACCTTTTTCAGTGTCTCCCGGTCCTCTTCGTAATCCTTCATCAGCCGCTCCGGCGCATCCGCATCGGCCACCATCAACATGGTCTCTATCGGTGGCACGTCCCCCAGCACCTCTTTCACCTTTTGCATTTTTTCCTTGTCCTTCCACACCATGTGAAGGATGGCGATCTCATCCGATTTTTCGATCGCCGCATTCGCGGCAAAAGCAGCCAGCTCCTCTATTCCGTCAAGACTTTTGTCGACCGAGCGAAAAAAGATCGGTGTATAGATATCATCCGCGCTTATCACAAGCAGGATGCTCAGGATCTCATCTCCGGCCCGAAGAACGCAGCTTACATCCGGATCAATCGCTTCCGAGATCTCCGATCCGTATGCCTCTGCGATCCTTTTTATGAATTTTCCCCGGATCGTCTTTGAAAGCGCTCCGAAGCTCTTTATGTTCGAGTATTTTTTGTCGAAGATCTCGGGCTTCGCATCGATCATATCCGCCACAAAAAACATCCACTCGTTGTCCCGGGATTCGTCCCAGTAAAACCCGAAGGAATCCAGCCAGTCCCGCTGTCCGTAGAGCTCCGCGGAAAAGCCGTCCCTGTCCTTTTTTCCTTTCTTCGGAGACTCCTTCGTGAGGCGCAGCTTTGCGTAAAGCACGCCCGTCCCCCCTTGTTTGGCAAGCTCAAAGGCCTGCAGCATCAGCTCCTCTCCGAGCCCGCGCCCGCGGTATTCCTCTTTCACATACAGCCATTCCAAAACGGATTGTTTTTCGGATGCTGCCGAAAGGATCATAAGCGCCGCCGGCACGGCTCCCTTTTCGGTCTCATCCACTACGCCCAGCAGGATCATATCCGGGTCACCGAGTAAAAACATCAGCTCCGCCGGCAGCATATCATTATAATATTCTTTGTCAGCTTCCCTCACCAATACTGTTTTCATAGCTTCTTCTCCTTCCACTCCGATCAGATCGGAATCCGTCTTCTCCTACAAGTGAAATTGTATCATGCGTGCTCACTTTTTACAAATGCAACCTTAAAATCCGTTTACCTTCATCCCGGACTGCGTCGGTCGTCCGATGCCGGTCGTCATTCCGTATCGAAAACCCTTGCCCGAATATTTCAATCCTGACAAACAGATCGATAATTGATATAATAGCTTATAAATCATGCAGCAGACGCTGCTTTCGGATTTCATTTTCAAGCGGAGGATGGATGAATGATAAAAAGAGTGTTCGGTGGTATAGAGATGAAATGGTGGAAGGTAATTTGCTTTGCGGTGCTGATGGGCATTTACGTGGGCGTGGTCGCTCTTTTGGTGCCGGATGAATGCTGGTGGCATGATATCGCGGTCACGGAGGAGCGGTGGATCTTACCTGCGATCCTCATTATCGTAAATTGTAAGAAGCCCCTCGAGGCGGCAGCAAAAACCTTTGTCTTCTTTTTGATCTCCCAGCCCCTTATATATCTGGTGCAGGTTCCCTTTGCCACCATGGGCTGGAAGCTTTTTGGTTATTACGGATACTGGTTTAAGATCACGCTGCTCACCTTTCCCGGCGCCTTCATCGCCTGGTATATCAAGAAGGACAATCTTCTTTCGGGGGTGATCCTTTCCGTGGCACTGATACTGCTCACCATTCCTGGCATTGCGTACATCCGGGAAACGATCGGTCATTTCCCGAAAGATCTCGGCGGCGCCGTCTACTGCTTCGGCGTGATCGTGCTTCTCATTCTTGGAGTTTTTACCGACAAAAAGCCGAGGCTTGCGGCGGCATGCATCACGCTGGTCTTTGCGATCGCATTCGGCATCTGCGTGGGCAGGCAGTCCGGTGTACACCTTACCTGCAACGGATATCTGGATCTGGAGAAATACCCTGTCACCTTTGACTGGACGATAGCGGTGGAGGATGAAGCCGTGGCAAAGGCGACGATCGTGGAGGATTTCGACGGCAATCCGGATGTTCGCTTTGAGCTGTTTAAGGAGGGCGAGACGGGCATGACTCTGACCGATCCGACCGGAAAAACCTATCACCTTGTGATAAGCTATGACAAAGAACGGGAAAACAGCTTCCGGGTGGTTGAAAAATGAC
>CACZPL010000260.1 GCA_902783015.1 uncultured Lachnospiraceae bacterium | reverse complement strand
GGAAACGATCCCGTTTAAGCAAAGCCCGATCGCAAGCAGGATTCCCCATCTCCGGGTCTCCTTCCGCGCCACCAGGATCACCGCGATCAATATCCAGATCAGGGATGCATTTCCGAGAAACGAGATTCCCGGCATAACCGCATCCAAAAATCCGCACCGAAAATGCTCCTGAATATAATTCAATATTGAAAAGTCCCAATCCTGTATCATAAATCCCCTTAATAAAACTGCCGTCTCGACAGACCATTGTCACAGGAAACAGTCTGCGAGACGGCGTATATTCATATATAGATACCCCAAATCAGTTTATTTGTCGAGTTTCTTTGAAAGATATTGAATGCTCTTTACAGAATCCCCATTCAAGAGAAAGGTCAGCTTCATCTGATCCTTTTCATACACAGCCTGTGTGCTGTCAACCGTAGTCGGCTCACCGTAAGCGCTCTTTACTGCATCCAAGCTGTCACCGACACGCACACCCTCGGCGGTTGCCACGGAATCATCCGTAAACACAACATCCAGGAAATAATCCACGCCGTCGATCTGGTAGGTGTCAACGCGGAAACCGCTGTAGGTCCAAACCTTGTCCATATCGCCGAAGGCACAGCTCGGTGCCTCGTACTGCTCAATCGGTGTGCCGAGCTTTGCGATGGTGTCCGCCGCTGCCGCATCGATCACAATAGTCGCGCCGTTAGAGGTGAAGGTGTAACCGCCGGTAGCGGATGCCTGCGCACTCGCTTCGGTCTTATTGCCTTCGCCGCCCTCGATCTTCTTTCCGCCGCACGCACAGAGCGCGAGCATACAACCTGCTACTAAAACTGCCAATACTTTCTTTTTCATTTTTATTCTCCTCTTCTTTTATTACTGACTACGATTTCAGGATCCTTCCTCGCTTTGCTCGTCAGGATGACAGGCTGTCGCAATCATTGATCTTCATCGTTCATTTTTTTCAGGGTTACCCTGTCAATCTTACCGTTTGCGGTAAACGGCATATTATCAAGCTTCACGGTCTTATTCGGAAGCATATATCTCGGAAGCGCACCTCGAAGGAGCTTTACCACATCGCTCTCCTCCACATCGCCCGTGTAATAAAGCACGATCTTATCCGTGGTCTTGTCATAGATACAGCCGGACATCCGCACACCGTCGAGCATGTTCACATTGGCCTCGATCTCGCCGAGTTCAATGCGGTGACCCATGTGCTTGATCTGGTAATCCTTCCGTGAGATGAACAGCAGATTGCCGTCCGCATCCCGTTTTCCGATATCACCGGTACGATAGATGATCTCGGGATACACGGTATTTAACGGGTTTTGTACATAAGCCTCTTTTGTCTTCTCGGGATTGTTGTAATATCCGAGGGTTACCGAGGTACCGCGGATGCAGATCTCGCCGGGCTCGCCGTCAGCGGCAAGCTCGTTCTTATCGGTGAGGAGTAAGATCTCCGTATTCTTGAAGGGGCGGCCGATGGGGATCACATCATCCGGTGCAAACTCCTTCTCCACTTTATAATAACAGCACATTCCCGTGCCTTCCGTGGGCCCGTAAAGATTGGTGAATTTCGCGTTCGGAAGCACGGACTTCCAGAGCTCAAACTGCTTGATCGGGAAGACCTCGCTGCCGAAGGCAACCGTGTGCAGATACTCCGGTACCACGGTATTAAACGCATCTAAGGACGAGATCATGGTGAGGGCGGAAACCACCCAGCAGATCGTGTTGATCTTCTTCTCGTTTAAGAACTCCACCAGCTTGATCGGGAACATAAACAGGCTCTTCGGGATCAGATAGGTGGTCGCGCCGAACTTTAAGGTCGGATAAAGCTCCTTTAAGCAGGCGTCAAAGTATAGCGGCGTCTGATTGCCGAACACCGTATCGCCGTTAAACTCAAGCACATCGGAGAGCTGCTCGATATAGTCGATCACGGATCTGTGACAGGCCACAACGCCCTTCGGCACACCCGTGGAACCCGAGGTGAACACAATATAGATCGGGTCGGTATCGAGTGCCGATGCATGAATCCTTGCAAGCGCCGCCTCATCAACCGCCGTGGAAACGATATCCTCGTAATCCACGATCTCTCCGTCGAAATTGAACTTGTCCGTCTTCTTCATTGTCTGGCTGTCGCAGATGATCAGCGGTGAATGGATCGTGTCCAGGATCAGCTGAATACGCGTCTGCGGCATCTCCTCATCGATGGGAACGTAGAAGCAGCCGCCGCGGATCACGCCGAAAAATGCCGCGATCTCCTTCGGATGCTTGCGCATGAATACCACAACGGGCTTTCTGTAAAAGCCCTTTTTCGCAAGATAGCTTCCGATGGCATTCATGGAGTCATACACCTGACGGAAAGTCAGCTCCTCCTTGTCATTTGCAAAGGCAACCTTGTCGGGGACAGTGCCGATGCTGTTTTCAAAATAGTCGAGTACGTTATTTATCATGTTATTCTCCTTAATTATTTCAGGATTCTTCCTGCTGCTTCGCAGGCCCTCGCCGGGCCGGCACCACACCACTTCGTAGTGTGGTCTGCGTCGTCGCTTCGCTCCTCAGAATGACAGACTGATTGTTATTCAGAATGTCAGGCTGTCAAATCAATTCTATCCATTCATCCTTCAAGACACCGCAGGTTTTGACTGCAACCTGTGCAAGCATTTCCATCACATCGAAGAAGCCCTCACTCATCTTAAGATCCCGCTTGATCATGGAAAGCTCGGTACAGCCGAGCAGCACCACCTGACTTCCCTGCGCCACCAAATCTGCTTTCACTTCCTGCACCATATCCTCATCAATGGGCTTTCCCGCCTTCACACAGCCGTAGATGATCTGCATCACCTTCTCCTGCATCTTTTCTGACGGAATGTGCGCATGGATGCCATGCTCCGTGAGGGACCGTTCAAAGATCCCGCTCTGCACGGTGCCGTTAGTCGCCATGATACCGGCATCGTGAATCCCGCGCGCCTTTAAATAGGCCGAGGTCTCATCGATGGCGTTGATGATGGGCACGCCGACCTTCTCTTCAAGCTCCGCCTGAAAGTAATGTGCCGTGACACAGGGCATCGCGATGATCTGCGCACCGTAATCCGCGAGGCGTTTTCCCACCTCCGCCAGCTTGTCGAAGGGGTTCTCCTTTGTGTGATCGAGGATGTAGGCCGTGCGGTCCGGGATCTGCGGACAGCTGTGCATGATGACCTCGATGTGCTCCTGATCCGTGTCCGCCTTCGTCATATCGGTCACAAGATGCAGGAAGTAGGCCGAGGCCATGGGGCCGAGACCGCCGATGACACCGAGTATTTTATTGTCAGACTTTGTTTCAGTGTTCATATTAAGGGATCTCCGGGTACTTCTCCCTGTCATAGTTGTAGCAGTTCTGGTTCACCACGGAATACTCCTGCGCCTGGGCGTCTGTCCAGAGGAATACCGTGGGGTGATCCCAACGCGGTGTGGTATCGTAGTGGTACCAGCCGTGGCCATCCTCCACATCGATCAGGTTCCAGTAATGCATATCGTCCCCCTCGGGGATACGCTCGATATCCATGTTCTTAAGACCCGCTCTCGTCAGCATCACCTTAGTGATGGCAAAATAGGTATAGCAGTCACCCTGCTGCTGGTCAAGTGCCTGCAGCGCGGAAGCAACATAATCGCCCTTCTCGGAGGAATCCACATAGTTCATATGCGACTGAATGTAGACATAGATCTCCCAGGCTTTTTCTTCCTGTGTCATGCTGTCGTCCAGGATCTCCGCAAGGATCGCATCCACGCGGTCATCGAGTTCCTGTTCGTCCGCGGAACGCTGAACGATCACAACCGTGATGGTCTTGGTGGCAGTATTCCCGCTGCCGTCCGTTGCGGTATAGGTTACCGGATACTCGCCCTCCTTCGTGGGGTTTACCTGCGAGCTGTCCGCATTGATCTCACATTTTCCGCTGTTGTCCGTCACGGTCACCAGCTGTCTGTAGGCGATGGTACTTCCGAGGTTTACCTCCACTCTGTCCTCGCCTGAGAATACCGGCGGCTCCGTATCGGGGGTAAGCTTTAAGGAAGCAAACTGTCTGGTCTGATTCCCGCCGCCGTCGGTACCCACGATCACCACGATCTGGCGCTCTGTGCTGGAGAAATCCGGGGTGTGCTCAAAGGTATACATCACCATGCTGGCATCCTCGGCATTGATCACAAAATCCTTTGCCTCATACTGGGTGTTAAGCGCACCCTCTATATTCTTTACATGGAATTTCGGCGGCACCGTGTCTACCACACAGAGCTTGGCCGGGTATTCTTTTCCCTCAAAGGAGATCATCACCTCATGGGTTCCGGGCTGGGTGAGATCCAGCGTGGAAAGGTCCGTAAGGATCGTACCGGAGTCTCCGCTAATAGCGGACGGAACGGGTTCGGCAGGCGTTTCCTCTTCCCAGGAATCCTCGCTTTCCTCTTCCTCTTCCGACTCAGCATCCTCATCCTCGCCTTCTTCGGATGCGGCAGCCTCCGCCAAATGCGGATTCGTACCCACAAGCGTAAAGTCATAAGCAGTCGGCAGTTCTCCGCCGATCTCCATATATACAGTGTCCATGATGGGCAGCAGATTTAGGCTCGCCTCGCCGCGGGCGATATTGCCGCCGGCATCGACAACCTTGACCTTTACGGTCTGTGTCGTTCCGGGCACCGTCACGCGGGGTTCCTCTCCGTCATAGGAGACGGTGCACGCCGTGCCGTCCGTGATCTCTGCCACAAAATCCTCGGGCTTCAGGTTTGCACCAAGGCCCGCAGTCACATCCTTCATAGTAATGACCGGCGCTTCAAAGTCCTCAATGTAGAGCTTACAGCTGTGTACAAAAAGACCGTTTTTGATCTTCAGCATATAGACGCCGGGTGCGCTGCTCTCGTAGCTGCCGGAGTCTTCGGTGAACTTCGCGTTCTTAAACTTGAACCGGCAAAAATCCTTTGCCTCGGTCTGTACGCCTGCGGAAACATGCACGGAACCGTATACGGAAAGCGCCTGCACCGCAAAGAATGCACCGATGGCAAGGACAGCCAAAATGATCAAAACCGGTACAATCGGAAATCCCTTCTTGTAGCCGCTCTTACTCTTTGCTTTCTTCTTTCCGCCGGTGGAACGCTTCTTCGTCGCGCCTGTCTGTGCGGAATGACTCTCTCCGCCGGGCGCGCTCTTTTTATAGATCTTTCCGTCCGGTGTGGTTTTCAGCATGCTTCCGTCAGGGAGACGTTTGATCTCGGTTCCGTTCGGGAGCTTGTTGATCACGGTACCGTCCGCATAGCGAAGCACGACCGTACCGTCATCACGAATTTTCTTATTTACTTCACCGGTTTTTCCCTGCGTACTCATCATTTCACTTCCTAGGTCGTAAGCTTATATTTTTCACAAAGCATCGTCGTTGTCATTGCGATCAGAAGATAATCGATCTCGAAGGCTCCCATGAGACGGAAGTCATCCTGCGCGTAGATCTCT
>CACZPL010000259.1 GCA_902783015.1 uncultured Lachnospiraceae bacterium | reverse complement strand
GCGGAGACGGAGGGATTCGAACCCTCGTGCCCCGGAGGGCTAACGCATTTCGAGTGCGCCCCGTTATGACCACTTCGATACGTCTCCGAGGTATGCCACCGCCGACACGGGAGAACAATCCGAGATTGAAAATGACCCGTGCCCGTGTACATACACAACGCATATCATAGCATAAAAATGCTTGTGAGGCAAGGGAAAATTCGGAGTTGCGGAACGGACCCGACTTGGGGTATGATAGGGAAAGAATGCAGAGCTTCGGAGGTTGATTCGTGCAACGTAACAAAAGTGTGGACATCATCCGCGGGATCGCGATCCTGTGGATCATCATATATCACGTATATGCCATTGCGGCAAGCTACGGCTGGAGGCCGAAGCACTATGTGCGCGGCGTGCAGGAGCTTGTCATGTACGGCGGCGAGATCGGTGTGACCCTCTTTTTCATCATGAGCGGTTACGGCATCTACTGTTCCTTGCACCGCTCCCATGAAAAGGGCGACTTCCGGTACGGCGGCTTTTTAAAGAAGCGCTGCGCGCGCATCCTGCCGGAATACTACGTGTCCCTCGGGAGCATGCTGCTCTTTAGCGGGCAGGCAGCGATGCTTTCCAAGGCCGGTGCAAAGCATGTGCTTTCCCATGTGTTCTTTGTGCACAATCTGTTTCCCGAAACCC
Source organism: uncultured Lachnospiraceae bacterium (assembly GCA_902783015.1). Lineage (GTDB taxonomy): Bacteria > Bacillota > Clostridia > Lachnospirales > Lachnospiraceae > Coprococcus_C. The sequence goes on along the minus strand of CACZPL010000259.1, from coordinate 9,388 downwards.
ACGGCAGTATCAACGGCGTGCTCTGGACCATGGGCACCATCGTGCAGTTTTATTTGATCGCGCCGCTTTTATACAAGGCAGTAAAAAAGAACAGATACCTTGCGCTTGCCATGGCTGTGGTGATCACGGTGGCATCAAAGTATCTGCTCTTTCATGTATTTCATCAGTCGAATTATTTTGTGTACGGAAGACAGCTTGTTTCCGCGCTTGACAACTTCGTGATCGGCATGGTGATCGCATCCTTCGGCGATACCCTTGCAAAGAAGCTTCCGCTTGCGGCCCGCGTCGGGGGGCTTGCAGCATCGGTTGCGGCACTTGTCGCCTATCTTTTCTACACAAACCATATCACGGTCTATGCCGATTCAAAGACCGGGTACCTCTGGCACAGCGCGCTGGCGCTGATCCTGGGACTTGCCGTGCTCTTTGCGGCAGCGCTCCCGGTACAGGGGAAGGCACTTCCGGCAAAGACGGTGCTCACCGTTGCGGACCACGAATACGGCATCTATCTGTATCATCTTGTGATCATCCAAAACACCATGGCGCTTTCTTCGGCCTTTCGCACGGTCACGGCAAAATGCCTGCCGCTTTCCATGCTCGCGTACATTTTGGTTTCCGTTGCGGTCGGCATCGTGTCCTCCAAATGTATCAGCCGTGTAAAGCACTGATCAATCCCGAATAATGTTTCTGACCTTCCTTGCGATCTTGAAGGGCACGGTCTTTTTGATCTTCGCCATGCGCGCAACATCCACACGCTGCAGCTCTAACTGATCGTTTGCCGCTGCCAAACGTCCGAGCAGCGACTCCTCATAGAATTCGGAACGTGTGCTCAGGTACTCCGTGCCGGAGTAGATGAGCTTTCTGTCAAAGTCCGGATCGTAATTCTCGCGCTTTTGAACGGTATCGTAGAGCGCTTGGTACTCACCCGCCATCTCGGTAAGGGTCTTTTCCTGATAGGCAGTCGCCTTATCCTTTATTTCCTTATACAAAGCTTTATTGTCAAACAGATCCTCTAAGGTATGCACAACCTCTTTGCCCGGAGTGTCTACCGGGATAGTCAATCCATAGCCGTATTTCTTCACGCGGTCGCCCACGGCGCCGATATCGGTGACGAGGACCGGGGTGTTGCAGAGCACGGCCTCGGAGAGGGTGTAGCAGAAGGTTTCCGGCCACTTGGGCAGGATGCACGCAAGATCGATGTTGTAGCGCTTGAACAGCACGGGAAGGTCCTCCTGGCTGTATCCGCCGAGACGGTGCAGATTTCCCTGCTCCATCAGCGCGAGAGCGGAATCGCCGATCAGGCCGAAGATGTACCACTCGATACCCTCGGGCTTTGCTTTGATCATCTCGCGTGCAAGGGAGCTTCCCTTTTCATCGATCAGGCCGCCGATAAACGCAACCTTTCTGATCGCGGAGGTCTCCGGTTTTTCTATGTGTACTTTCTTGAATTCGCCGTTATTTAACAGCTTGTCGCCGACCTTCAGCACGATGCGGCACTCGTAATCGGCGGAGGAGAATTCCTCCTGCAGATTTGCGCGGAAGCCGCTCTGCATATATTTGTCGGAGCTTAAGTGCTTGGTCACGTCGGGGCGTGCACTCTTCACACAGGGGCGGAAGGTGCGCTTGTCACCCACGCGGATCTCCAGGTAGGGGATCACGTCGGAGGAGTCCATGCCGAAGACCACGGCCCAGCCGCGTACGGTATTTTGCTCGAAGGCATCGTAGTGGATCTCCACGACGTCGGAGGTCTTTTCCGTCTTGAATGCCGGCGTTTCGGGTGTCTTAAGTTCCATGCCGTGCTCGATCACCTGCAGCTTGTCGGTGATCTCCTTGTCTCTGTAATAGAGTGCCACGATCTCCTTTGCCGCATTCGAAGGCACGATGATCCGGTCAACGGTGAGCAGCATATCCCTGCACGCCGCACGCCATGCGGTAAGGAAGGGAATGCCGGTGGCAATGCCCGCCTTGACTCTGAGGCACTCCGCGCAGCAGCTCGGGTCCTTGTAGCCGTCGCAGTACTGCCCGCGCTGATTGTAGAGCTTTAAGTTCGGGCAGAGATAGTAGTAGTCGTGCATGGTCAGGAACACGGGGATACCCTGCGCCCTTGCCTCGTGCACGATGTCTAAGGACAGACCGTGCAGATGATGTACGTGCAGGACATCGATCTTAAAGGCGGTAAACAGCTGCGAGAACAGCGCGCGAAGCGAGGGATCCTCCGCCTTCGGGAAGCTGTCCTTTAAGCCGATCTTATATTTTAAGGAAACCACCTCATCGCCGGCGTAGATCGTGAGTCGTAAAAACTCTCTGTCGCGCGCGGCAACGTAGATGTTGTAGGTATTTTTCAGCTGGTCCACCAGCCCGTGCACGTGAACCTGGGTACCGCCCATATGGTCCTCCGCATCCTCGCGGAAGTCGGAGTGCAGGATGTACATGAGGTTCTTTCTGTCCGGGAAGGTCTTTGCGTAGATGTCGATATTGTCGCGGATGTACTGATCCGGATTGCTGTTGCAGTAGTCGGAATTCTTCTTCATCTGCGCAGGGTAGCGCTCGTTTAAGATCTTGTCGTGCGCGTTGATCAGCTTCTGCTTTTCCTCGCTCACAAAGGACACGGTGCCCTTGTGGTAGATGAAGGTGTCGTCGCACATCACGTGGATGAAGCCGAATTGCTCCGCGCGGTTGCAGAAATCGTTTTCCTCGCCGTAGCCGCGGCCAAAGGTCTCTGCGTCAAAGAGTCCCACGGTCTCGATGGCCTCGCGCTTTACAAACATGCAAAAGCCGACCGCAACCGTGATGCGCGGATAGGCGCGCATGCTTGCCCACTCCACAACCTCCGCGATGGAATCCACGGTGTGGTTATCCGGAATGTTGTTGTCCGAGCAAAAGATCGGATAGGAACATAAGGTGGCACTGTTGGACATGGGTGTCACCGTGCCGATGGTGCTGTTTGAATAAGCGCAGCGGTGGATCTTGTCGAGCCAGCCCTTTGTCACGATGGTGTCGGAGTTTAAGAGGAGGACGTCGCGGTCCTTGGAATACTGCATACCGATGTTCACGTTGGCCGAAAAGCCGCGGTTGACCTCGTTGTCGATAAAGATGATGTTCTCGCCCGCAAGGCTCTCAAGATAGGGCTTGATGCGCTCGTCCGGGCTGCAGTCGTTGATCAGAATAAGCCGATCCTTCGTCAGGTCGGTGTGGCGCTTGATGCTGTCGATGCACTTGCAAAGGTCATCGTAGGCATTGTAGATCGGGATCACCACATCGATGGGCGGACGCTCGGAGGTGAGTTCCGAAGCTGTCGTATCCTTTGCCGGTGCGGCTTTCGTGAGGCTTTCCCGCTTCAGCTTGTCTAAAGCCTTGTTACTCTGCGCAAGCTGCGCGCGGATCTCGGCGTGCTTGCCGGTGGCGCGGTCGCGACTCCAAACCTCGATGGTTCCCGAGAGCGTAAGGAAGGTGGCTCCCTTTTCCACGCGGATCAGATACTCGGGGGTATCGGTCGTAAACTCTGCCTCTGTCTCGGAGATCTCGTCTCCGTTGTGGGAAATGCCGAGAATAGCGGTATCGCAGTCCACGTGAAGCCCGGACATCGTAAAGAAGTCGTGCTTCATGGGGATCCAGCGCACGCTCTGCGTGCCCTGCGGAAGCGAGAAGGACAGGGTAAACTGCGCAGTCTCATGGTGCAGGGTTCCCGTGATCCTTGTGGCTTCGGAGAAGCCCTCGCCGGTATCCGGGTAGAGATAGGAGCGGTGGCTCTTCATGGAGAGCTCGCCGTCGTATGCTGCGTAAAAGTCGATGGTGTTCTTCGGGATCTGGTATTCCCGCAGACTCTCGGCGCCCACGTAGTCGTATACAAAATGTCTATTCCATTCGTCAAAGATCGCCTCGTCGCTGTCGTGGATCCCGAAGTGAAGTAGCAGCTCGTTTTCCGGGATGAGCAGGCGAAGCGTGTTGTATTTGTGCAGAAGCTCTCTTAAAGCTCTCCACTTGATAAAGGCAACCGGAACGGGGAAATCAAAGACCCACTCGCAGTCGATGACGCGGTAAACCGTGCCCTGTTCGCCCTCCTCACAAAAGACATTGTCTAAGATCAGGTCGATGTTCGCGGGGTTTACACAGGTATTCAGTCGCTTGTTTTCAAAGTCGTGGGAATCGCCGAACACCTGCCGGAACGCATCCGATGTGGAGTTCTCCTCAGTGCATTCGGAAAAGGCCGCGTCAAAAAAGCGTTCGATGACCGTAAAGATGCCGTCCTTGTCCTTGGCCGCGATCAGCTCCTTCACACAGTGTGACAGGGTCTGCTGTTCCATAAAAGGATAGGCAAAGCAACTGTCACTTGAAGAGGTGACCGGCGCCACTGCCGCATTTTTGTTATCCCTTGCGTGGGAGATCATTTTTGAAATGTGGGGCCCGGCCGCATCGGAAAGCGCTGTCTTTTCCACCACGCGCCCGGTTTGACCCTCCGTGATGGTGGTCATGATCCGGTATTCCGGGTTTCTGTCGGCGTTTAGCTTGGCGTAAACTAAGTGCTCCTTTTCCGTAAACGCGGTTCTTCCCGCGGCAACCAGAAAGGAGTTTGCGATAGCGCCCGCCACGCCCTCATGGGCAAGGCCCCGGGCGGTATCAGCCTCGTTGAAGAACAAAAAGCGCTCGCCGTTTAAGTTATAGTAATCCCGTCCGTAGCCGAAGGCATCCAGGCTCTCGTCTGTAAAGATCTCGTTCGGGAATTTGTAATCGGGGTAAGGGTAGTAGAATTTTGTCTCGGAAAGTCCGACACGGGAGAGAAGCTCGCGGAGCTCCTCACGTCCGAAGGTGCGGACGGAATCGTTGCCCTCGTAGCTGTTTAAGCCGAGGAACATGGTGTCCGTATGGTCCTCCGGCGCGCCGGCAAAATATTTCAGACCGTATTTATTTTCTATGGCGATCAGCACCTGCCCATCAGGCTTCAGGTAGCGGATCATGTTTAAGAGAAAGTCCTCGTAGGGGTGGTCGGTGTCCGTAAAGCTCATGGCATACTCGAGCACGCCGTTGATCACGATGTAGTCAAAGGCATCCTCAAACTGCATGTCGTTTAAGTTTCCCACATAGATGTCAAGATTTTCAAGATCCTTGTGGCGCTCGAAATTGATGGAGGCCCGCCGCTTGGAAAGATCCACTGCGACCACGCGTCCGCCCTCGCCTGCCTTTGCGGAGAGCGCGCCCGTGATGGCACCGCAGCCGGCGCCCACCTCGAGGATCCGCGGATTTTTACAAAACGGATACCAGCGGATGATGTTCTCGCGTACGGGAGAGAGGTGGTAGAGAATGGGATAGCGCTTGCGCGGGATGTCGGAGAGCGCGGTGCCCTCCTTTACGAGCGCAAGGATCTCGTCCTCCACATCGCCGTCGGAGTAAAGATCTTTATCCTTGTAATAATCGAGTATAAATCTTGCCATACAGACCTCACTTTACTTTTACTTTTGAACGCATATCGAAAAAGCCTACGGTGTTGTGGTCGGATACCACGGTGAGTTCGCAGATGTCATACATGCGGTGGTACACCTTGAATTCGCCGTCCTTGTAGCCCGTGCAGCCGAGCGAGAGAAGATATTGTCCGCCCTGCAGTTGCATGGTCTGGGTGAAGGTGACCTCGCGTACATCTCCCGGGTTTTGCGGCGGAATGTACTGGCCCTCGAACATGGTATTGGTCCCCGTGATCTCGGTGCCGCGCAGGTCCTTGATGGTAAAGGCCAGGATCGGATCCTGTACGGGTGCTCGAAACTCGACCTTCATCTTCACGGAAAACTCGGTTTCTTTTTCTATGTTGCCGCTCACGAGCCCCTTGTCGTCGAGGATCGCAAAGTCCACGATCTCGGCCTCGCCGCCGCCGTAGATTTCTGCCTCGCTGTTGATGACCAGGCCGGACTTTAAGTCCTTGCCCTCCGGTATCGGGGTTGACTCGGCAGCTTCCTCCGCGCCTGCCTCGCGCGTCTCCTGCGGTCCGTCGTTGCCGGTCAGGATCTTTTTGTAGAGATCCACCATTTCCTTGGGTGTTCCCTCGGCCTGCTTTCTTCCCTTGTTTAAGAGGATCACGCGGTCGCAGTATTTGCTGATGCTGCTTAAGTCATGACTCACGAAGAGGATGGTCTTTCCCGCAGCCTTGAATTCTTCGAATTTGTGGTAGCATTTTGCCTGGAAGAACACGTCTCCCACGGAGAGTGCCTCATCCACGATCAGGATCTCCGGGTCGATGTTGATGGCCACCGCAAAGGCGAGGCGCACGAACATACCCGAGGAGTACATCTTGACCGGCTGGTGAATGAAATCGCCGATGTCGGCAAAGGCCAGGATGTCCGGGAGCCGGGCATCGATCTCCTCCTTGGTAAAGCCGATCATGGTGCCGTTTAGGTACACGTTCTCGAGTCCGGTGTATTCCTGGTTAAAACCCGCACCGAGCTCGAGGAGCGCGGAGACACGGCCGTTGATCTTGACCTCACCCTCCGTGGGGGAGAGCACGCCGGTGATGATCTTTAAGATGGTGGACTTGCCGGCACCGTTGGTGCCGATGATGCCCACGCACTCACCGCGCTTTACGTGGAAGTCCACGTTGTTTAAGGCGTAGTGCTCCTTGTAAAGCTGCTTCTTTTTGGAAAAGCCCATGGCCTCGCGAAAGCGGTCGGAGGGCTTGTTGTACAGCTTGTACATCTTGGTCACGTTGTTCACGTCGATCACGGCTTCGTCGGATATTTGCATGTTTTTTTGTTCTTCCGTGTTCAATTTACCAAACTCCTATAAAACGTCTGCGAAATGTACCTTGAGACGCTTGAATATGCGGGTGCCGAGGAAAAAGGTGAGGGCGGTGAAGCACCAGAAATAGAGCGCCCAGAGCGGCCGCTCCCAGATGCCTACCCGCGCAAACAGACTGTCGCGGTAGCCCTCCACGATATAGTACATGGGGTTTAACTGAAAGATCTTGATCAGGGTCGGGTGATCCTTTAAGGTGACCGCCGCCGGCCAGAGGATCGGTGTGGCCCACATGCCGACCTGCAGCAAGATGGCAATGATCTGCGAGAGGTCCCGGAAGAACACCACCACCGCGGAGGTCATGTAGCAAAGGCCGCTCACCATGATCACCATGGCGAGATGATAGTAGACAAGCTGCAGGGTGTAGGGCGTCGGATGGTAGCCGTAGGCCCAGCAGAGGATGATTGCGACCAACACAAAGAAGGCATTGATGAACAATGCCGAGATGACCTTGACCACCGGTAACAGGTCGATGTTGAACACGACCTTTTTTACCAGATAGCTGTATTCAAGCATGGAATTGGTGCCGCCCGACCAGGCCTCGGAAAAATAGAACCAGGGCACGAGGCCGGCCACCAGCCAGACCACAAAGGGATAGTTTACCATGCTTCCCGAGCGAAGACCGATCTCGAATACGAACCAGTACACCGTGATGGTCACGATGGGCTGGATGAAGGCCCAGATCTTGCCCAGATAGGAACCGGCAAACCGCGCCTTGAAGTCGTTTTTCGCAAGGGTGGCCACCAGCTTCAGATTCTTTTTTAATACTCCTTGATCCCGTTCCACTTCTGATCCTTCTCCGAAATAATCAAATCCGCTTCTGTCATGCCTTCGGGCATGGGCCAGTCAACGCCGATGTCGGGATCCTTCCACAACAGGCCGCCCTCATCGTTCGGGTGGTAGAAATCGGTGCACTTGTAGGCAAATTCCGCCTCATCGGACAGCACGATGAATCCGTGCGCGAAGTTCTTCGGGATGAAGAACTGTTTTTTGTTCTCGGCGGAGAGACGCACGCCGAACCATTTGCCGAAGGTGGCGGAATCGCGGCGCAGATCTACTGCGACATCAAACACCTCGCCGCGCACGACGCGCACTAATTTATCCTGGGGATAGTTGATCTGAAAATGCAGACCGCGCAGCACGCCCTTCTTGGACATGGACTGGTTGTCCTGTACAAAGTCCATATCGATGCCGGCTGCGGTAAAGTCGTTCTTGTTATAGGTTTCCATGAAGTAGCCGCGCTCGTCGCCGAACACGGAGGGAGAGATGACCTTGAGTCCTTCAATCTCACAGTCCTCCACGGTGATCTTTCCGAATGTCGCAAGTCCCATTGTTTCGGTCTCCTTTTTGTTTTTTATACTCATAATAAGGTAACACAATCACCCGCCCCTCGTCAACGGATATCCTTAATTTAATAAGGGACATTGCAAGGTACAAAAAAAAGTGTTAGAATTATGGGATATTTTGGAGATTTCGTAAAGAGGTAAGACCATGAACATAGCGATCATCATAGCCGCCGGAAGGGGCAGCCGCATGGGACAGGACATCCCCAAGCAGTTTATCAACGTGTACGACAAGCCTGTTTTGATGTACACCTTGGAGGGGTTTCAGAAGAATCCGCAGATCGATGCCATCGAGGTCGTGTGCCTGGAGGGCTGGCACGATGTGGTGCAGGCCTACGCCAGACAGTACAATATCGATAAGCTGAAATGGATCGTAAACGGCGGGGAGACCGGGCAGGAGTCCATCCGAAACGGCGTTTACAACCTGGCAGATGTGTGCAGTGATGACGATATCATCGTGATCCACGACGGGATCAGGCCGCTGGTGGATGAGAGCGTTTTAACCGACGTGATCCGCACCGCGAAGGAGTTCGGAAACGGTGTGACCTCCATGCCATACAATGAACAGATCTTCGTGGTAAACGAAGAGGACGAGACAACCACGAACCGGTACATCCCGCGCGAGACCCTGCGCAGGGTGGCAACGCCGCAGGCGTATACCTTCGGGCTGCTCAACGAAAAGTACCATGAGGCCTACGAGAAGGAGATCGGCATCTACGGCTCCGCCTACACCAATACCATGATGGTGGAGCTCGGCGTGACGCTGCATTTTTCCGCGGGCTCGGACAAGAATATCAAGCTGACCACAAAGGATGATCTTGAAATGTTTAAGTCGTATTTAAAAACAGAGAAGGATGACTGGCTGAAGTGATGAAGAGGATCGGCGGGTTTTTCTGGAAACTGATCGTGAAGATCGCGCATGCAATCCTCACGGTTTTATACAAGATCATAAAAAAGGATCTGACGGACGAGGCCTTTGCGTCGTGGCTGCAGTTCATCAAGTTCGGCATGGTGGGACTGATGAACACATTGCTCAATTACGTCATCACGGAGTTCGGCTATTTTTTGCTGCACGATCACATGAAGGATACGCTTGCGCTGCAGATCTCGCAGACCACGGGCTTTATGATCACGGTACTGATCTCCTTCCTGATCAACAACGCACTCGTGTTCAAAAAGAAGCCGGGCGAAAAGAGAAACCCCTGGATGACGCTGTTAAAGACCTATATCGCGTACTCCGTAACGGGCATTTTCCTGAACAACATCCTGGT
>CACZPL010000258.1 GCA_902783015.1 uncultured Lachnospiraceae bacterium | reverse complement strand
GTGCAGGTCGGCTCCGTGGAGCATCCGATGCTCGAGGCACATTATATCCAGTGGATCATCATCGAGACCAAGCAGGGCTTCCAGAAGAAGACACTTGCTCCCGAGGAAAAGCCTTTTGCGGAGTTTGCACTTGCGGCGGGAGACGAAGTGATCGCGGCTTACGAGTATTGCAATCTGCACGGACTTTGGAAGGCGGAAGTGTAAAGAAACAGCGTACGTACAAACGACGAGGAGGTTCCTATGGGGGTAGACTTGGAAAACATGCCAAAGCTTGGATTTGGCCTTATGCGTCTTCCGGAAAAGAATGGTGCGGTTGACCTTGACAGAGTCTGTACGATGGTGGATGCCTACATGAAGACAGACAAGCGTTATTTCGATACCGCCTATGTCTATCACGGAGGAAAGTCCGAGGTGGCTGCGCGGGAGGCGCTTGTCAAGCGGTATCCCAGAGAGAGCTTTATGCTGGCGACCAAGCTTCCGGCCTGGGAGATCAGGCAGGAGAGTGATATCGATCGGATCTTTAACGAGCAGCTGGAAAGAGCGGGCGTTGATTATTTTGACTATTATCTTCTCCACTCTATCGAGGACGGATCAAACTACGATACCTATGTGAAATATGACTGCTTTCGGTGGGGCATGAAGAAGAGAGATGAGGGTAAGATCCGGCATTTCGGTTTTTCCTTCCACGGAAGTCCGGAGCTTCTTACGGAAGTATTGGATAAGCATCCGGAGTTCGAATTTGTTCAGATCCAGTTGAACTATCTGGACAGAACAAATCCGGTTGTTCGCTCGGAGGAGCTCTATAACATTTTGCATGAGCGAAACATTCCCATCATTGTTATGGAACCGGTAAGAGGCGGTATGCTCGCAAGCATGGCGCCCGAGATCGAGGCAAAGTTTAAGGCAAAACGGCCGGACGATTCCGTTGCCTCTTGGGCTCTGCGCTACGTGGCATCCCTGCCGGGAGTTATAACTGTCTTGTCGGGAATGTCCGATGAAGCGCAGATGCTTGATAATATTAAAACCTTTACGAACTTTGAATCTTTGACGGATGAGGAGCTTACGCTGATCAATGAAGTGACGGAGGAAATACTCAGCATTCCGCAGATCGGATGCACCGCATGTAAGTATTGTACGCCGGGCTACCCCATGAAGATCAGCATTCCGGATGTCTTTCGTACGGTTAATACGCTTCGCAGGTATCCGGACGACTGGAGATCCAAGAATTTTTACAACGGTCTCAAGGACCGCTACGGAAAGGCATCGGATTGTATTGCCTGCGGGCAGTGTGAAAAGGTATGTCCGCAGCATTTGCCGATTATCGAGCTCTTGAAGGAAGCCGGGGAAATCCTGGATTGATCTGCCTATGCTGAATGCGCTTAGAAAACGATATTTTGGTGAGGGGTACGGGACGTCTGACCTGTTCCGCGATCTGGTCGCGGGAATCGTGGTGGGACTTATTTCGATTCCCATCTCCATGGGTTACGCCCAGGTGGCGGGACTCCCGATGGTGTATGGCCTGTACGGATCCCTGATCCCCATTCTTCTCTATGCGCTGTTTACTCGTACAAAATATTTTGTGTTCGGCGTGGACGCAGCCCCTGCCGCCCTTGTGGGCGGCACGCTGCTCGCGCTGGATGTTCCCTTCGGCTCGCTGCAGGCGACGCGTCTGGTGCCCATAATCACGCTTATGGTCGCCCTGTGGCTGCTGATTTTTTATTTGTTAAAAGCAGGACGCATGGTTAAGTATATTTCCATGCCGGTTATGGGAGGCTTTATCTCCGGAATCTGCTGTTCCATTATCCTGATGCAGCTGCCGAAGCTCTACGGTGCACAGCCGGGCAGGGGAGAAGCCATCGACCTTTTGGAACACGTGATAGACACGATCCCGAGAGCAAATCCGATGTCTCTGATCCTCGGGATCGCTACGATCGTAGGGATCCGCCTTTCAAAAAAATGGTTCCCCTTATTTCCGACGCCGGTGCTGGTCATGGTGATCGGGGTCCTTATGACAAAATACGGACGGCTTGCGCGCACGGGTGTGCAGATCCTTCCCTGGGTGCGAAGCGGGCTGCCGCCGCTTCCTGCGCCGCGGCTTGACGGGGCAGAACTCCCAGATCTGCTCTTTGTCACATTGTCTATCGCTGTAGTCATAATGTCGGAAACCCTCCTGGCATCGAAAAACGAGGAGATCAAACACGGAAACCGTCTGCGCGAGAACCCGGAGGTGCTCGCCTATTCCCTCGCCAATCTCGCAGCCTTCGCGGTGGGATGCCTGCCGGTAAACGGCAGTATCTCGCGCACGGGTTTGGCAAAACAGTACGGAGCAAAATCCCAGCTCATGTCGGTTGTGTCGGCGCTGGTCATTCTGATCGTCCTTCTGAACTTCACCTGGATCGTGGGCTATATGCCGGTCTGCATG
>CACZPL010000257.1 GCA_902783015.1 uncultured Lachnospiraceae bacterium | reverse complement strand
TCCGGCACTCCTTATCTGTTCCCTACTCGAGAGTAATCTCCACATCACCATTTCCCAGCAGCTCGGTTAGTTCCTCTTGTGTCATGTTCTCCGGTCCAGTCCTCTATTCCGCCGAACTCATAGACATTCATATATCCCATATCTGCCAGCTTTTGTGAAACTTCCGATATAACTTACATTCAGTTTAGAAAATCCCGGATGATATCAGCGAACCGATCAGGATGCTGACTCTGAGGTGAGTGGCCACATCCTTCCATTGCAGTATACTGATATCCTTTTTCTTCCGCATACGCTTCGACCATCTGAGAATTCGATATATGCATTTTTAGAAAGCCTGCACGACAGCACGCACGGTATCCTCGATGGACGCACCGTCTTCTCCGACCGTAATGTCCGCATATTTTTCATACAGCCTTGAGCGGATCTCATATATGGTCTCCAGCGTTTCTCCTTCTCTTAAAACAACGCCGCGTCCTTTGATGTCCGACAAACGTTTTTTCAGATCATCAAGCTCCACTTTCAGATAGACGATTCTTGATTCCTTTGCAAGATGCGTCATAGCAGCTTCGCTGTAAACCGCGCTGCCGCCGGTGGCAATAACAGTGTTCGACACATCGATCCCGAGGATCGCAGCCTCTTCCCGTCTCATAAAGTCATCAACGCCGTACTTTTCGATCAGCTCGTTTAATCTGGCGCCCTCTCTTTGCTGGATCACAATATCACTGTCTATGAAATCCATGCCCAAAACCTTGGCAAGGATCACACCGACCGTACTCTTTCCGGAGGCCGGCATTCCGATCAAAACTATGTTGTTCTTTCCTTTGCCCGACATAATTTCCCTTTTCGATTCCTTTCCGTATGCGAAGACAAATTCTCATTGTCTCTATATGAATGCATATTATCACAGATTCGGGCGGAAAGCTATGGGTAAAACGGTTCCCTGTCTCTTGCAATATACTCGGTTTTGATTTAAAATTATCATATCTGTTTAAAAAGGGCAGAGCCTGAACAAAGGATAATCATTAATGTAACAGAAGGGGGACGAAAACATGACACGAACGGATAAATCCAAGCAAAAGCTTGCTTTTCAAAGACGCTTGTTCATATGCATATTATCGGCATTGTGCCTGATCTGGCAGATGGCGGTGATCGCCCATGCGGAGGAGCCCGAGCAGTCGGATATCGAAGTATCCGATGCGGGAGATCTGAAGCGCGGGCCCCGGCATTATACCTTCGATTTTAAAACTTTTAAAGGTGACTGGATCATCGATGAGGAAACCGGGGATTGGCTCGGAACCTGGCTGGATCTTCCGATGCTGTTTCCCGGTGATGAGGTTACGCTCATCCCGAATATCCCGAACGGAAGTGCTGCGACACATGACGGTGAGTGTATATCGGGATATGTGGGAATGGTATTTAACGATCCCGACAGTGCTGCATCCCGCGGACCGGTAGAGGTTACGAAGACACAGGCATACGGCCACACGACAGAGAGCCACAGCAATGTGTTTATTCAGGAATTTAAGATCACGGGAACCGAGCCCGTGATGGTGTATTCCAGAGGCGGCGGTGGCTATACCAGCGAAGAGGTTGAGAATTCGGAGTACGCCAATATCTCCCTTGCCTATTATGCAAAAAGCCTCTCCTACAACATTTTTACGAGCTACTGTAATATCAATGAGCAGTATATAAACTCGATTGAGGGAAGAGAGTTTACCGAGGATGAGGTTGCATCCGAGATCCACTACTATACCGAAGCCAAGAATCCTACGAAGATGACATATCAGGATGCGTTCCATAATTATGATCTTAACTATGACGAGACGAAGGATCTGATCTACTACAATATCCTCCATCCCTATATGGAAGGATACGGAATTGAAAGGGTTGTGATCGCTTCCAGCACCGAAAACTACGATTATAAGTGGCTTGTCTATTCCTTTGATCGTACAGCCGAGTCCTGGGTTCTCATTCCGAAATGGAGGAATTTCGGCAGATCCGGCACTGCTTATAATTTACGGGGAACCTATGACGACGCGCTCACCATCCGATATGAGTTTTCCGGAAAACGGACCGTGACCTTGGATGCCTGCGGAGGAACCGTAGAAGGGTATTCGAGCAAGGTCTATGATATCTCCGGTAATATACAGCTCGGCAAGTGGGCAGAGAGCGCTGAAGCCGGTGATTTTACACCCGTAAGAAAAGGCTACTTCTTCGTCGGCTGGTATGAGGATCCGGAGTGCACGACTGCTGTCACATCCTTTAAGGAAACCGTTTCAAAATACAGTGATGATCCTTATGCCGAGAGAGAAAACCGTATCTGCCGCCTGTATGCGAAATGGCAGCGAGACATCACGGGATGCTCCACATCCTCGATCGCGGCACAGACCTACGCAGCGAAGCTGCTGACACCGGCCATCACAGTGACTATTGACGGAAAGACCCTGAAGAAGGGCACGGATTACACCGTGAAGTATTCCTGCAATAAGCTTCCCGGGACAGCGACGGTAAAGATCACCGGAATCGGAGACTATAGAGGAACGGTGACGAGAAACTTTACCATCAAGCCGAGGGCAACGACGGTAAACAAGCTTGTTGCGGGAACAAAGAGCTTTACCGTGACCTGGGGCAAGCGGACCACCGGTAAGACTACCGGCTATCAGATCCAGTATGGCACCAACAAGAGCTTTACAAGCGGAACATATAAGCTTTCAACGGTGAAGAACAACACCACCATCAAGATGACGGTGAGCAAGCTGACCGCCGGAAAAACTTATTATGTGAGAGTAAGAACCTATAGAAACATAAACGGAAAGAATGTTTACTCCGCATGGAGCGCGACAAAGAGCGTGAAGGTGAAATAAGACCGGAGCCTTATAGACAGGGGGACAAAAACCGTCCCCCTGTCTTTCAATCTCACGAAGGGCATATCCATGGATAAACTGATAACTTTAGAAAACGTAACAAAGACATATGGCGTGAAAACCGTTATCGACAGCGTGTCCCAAGCTTTCATGCTCGGGGAATCCGTCGCTTTTGCCGGCCACAACGGCTGCGGTAAGAGCACCATGCTGAAAATCCTTTCGGGCCTGATCCGTATTGACCGGGGACAGGTTTTGTACCACAAAAAAGTGAGGTTTTCATATGTGCCGGAGAAATTTCCCGCATCGGAGCTTACGATGCAGAACTACTTACAGTACGTTGCCGGTATGGAGGGAGTGCCGTTTGAGAATGTTAACAGTCTGATACAGGATTTTTTCCTGGACGACATGAGACATACAAAGATGCGCAATATGTCGAAGGGCAGTCTGCAGAAGGTAGGCGTGATCCAGGCGTTGATGGCGCCGCATGATATCCTGCTGCTGGACGAGCCGTTGTCCGGTCAGGACATGGATTCCCAGGAGGTCTTTATTGATAAGGTAAATCAGCTTAAGGGCAAAGGTGTCACCGTATTCATGTCGTGTCATGAGAAGAAGCTGATGGACAGAATCTCGGATCGCGTATTCATCATACATGACGGGAAATTGGAGAAATACGAGGATACAAAGAACGGTTCCGGTTTGAAGATTCATTTTAAGATTTATGTAAGAAGGAATGATAAGCTGACCGCCCGGGCTGATATGATAACGCAGAATAATAAGCTCGTGATCACGGTGGAGGAAAAGGACCTTCAGAAAACGATCACTGAGATATTTAACGAAGGATGGGAGCTGGCAGGCGTTGAAGAGTATATGTAGTTTATATAAATTGAAGATGCGTGCGGTGTTGAAAAGTGCGGTTTTGGTTATCCCGACCGTGATGACGGTGGCGTTTCTCGGGATCATGTACAGCATTATGCCCGCGCATGTATGCGGAAGCTTTTTGATGTCCGGCTTTTTCCTGTTTGCGATCAGCGTGTATCTATCGATGATGATACAGATGAACGAAAATGACGTGTTTGAGGAAGTGCTTTTTTTACACAGCCATTCGACGTTCGGCTACTATATAGCGCGGGAGATGGTGCTTGTCAGCATTACTTTAGTATACACTGTCATGCTGATTATTTACCCGCTGATCAGAAGCTCTCTTCATCACGGTTTCTTTTCGAGGCCGCTTAAACCGGAGGATGTGTTATACGGCAGCCTGATCCTGGTCGGAAGCGGATTTTGCGGAATCGCTTTGGGAGATCTGTTTCACCACAGGATCTTCGGCCGCGCAAGATTCGCAGTGATGGGTGTGATACTTGTATCGATACTTGCCGTATGCAAACTCGGTCTGGCGGATAGTTTTCCGGTTTTAAAGGTACTCAGTGTTATAACACCGCCGATCATGGACGGTTTCAAGATGGTCGGTGACTCGGACTTGTTTGACAAGACAGGAAGCCTGATCATTTTTGCGCATATGCTCGCGTTCTCGGTTGTGTCGGTTGCAATTAAGATCAGGCTGTTAAAACATTTAAAGTGGTGAGGAGTCTACTGCCGAGGATAAGGAGATGTTCACCGTAGACAGAACATTGGCTGTGTTAAACGACAATCTCCGTTTTTATCAATCTAATTTGATTCCCTTTAACAGCTCCCCAAAGGAGGTGCTGATCTTTTCGGATTGCGGCAGCTTAATGTCAACCTCTTCGGGTGCCTGCTCCTCCGGCTGCTCCAAAAGCGCCTTGATGGAGAGCGAAAGCTTGCCGTCCTTGATGTCGATCACCTTCACATCGACCTCCTGGCCTTCCTTCAGCACCACACCGGGGTGCTTGATCCTCTCGTGTGAGATCTGCGAGATATGGACCAGTCCGGACATACCGTCACCGAGGTCGATAAAAGCGCCGTAATCCTTGATGGTGGCAACCGTGCCGTGGAACACCTGACCTACAGTGACATCTGAGAGCTTTCTCTTTCTGCTCGCCTCCCGTCTTTCCTTAAGTATCTCCTTAGCGGACAGGATCAGCTTGTCCGCTTCCATATCCGCCTCAAACACTCTGACCTCGATCTCCTTTTCCAGGAAGGGATTGCAGTCCTCGATGCGATCCAAAGACAGCTTAGAAACGGGGATAAATGCACGAATACCCTCAAAGTCGGCAACCACACCGCCCTTTACGATGCCGGTCACCGTGACTCTGATATTTTCCTGAGAGGCCTGAAGCTCCTCTGCCCTTCTCCACGCAAGAAGCGTGTCCGTATCATGAACTCCGTCGCCCATCAGGCTGTAGGACTCCTCCAACATCGCCTCGTAATCCTTCATCGACTCTGCCATTTTAAATACCTCCGTCGTGTTTTTTCATATCTCAACATTTATACGGTGTAATGCGAGAGATCCGTATTGATCTCATCGGAATATCTGTTCAGATTCTCGGAAATGCTCGTGATGTTTTCCGTCTCGGTTCGCAGTCTGCTGCTCTCGTTAACAATCTGATTGGACAGCTCAAGCACCTCATTGATGCTGGAGGCCTGCTCGTGTGTGGTGGCGGCATTATCGTTCGCAACAGAGTTGATACGCTCAATTCCTCCCACCATCTCAGCGATACCGTTCGTTGCCTTTTCCACATCGTCATATATTTTTTCAAAGGATGCGTTGGCGCCCGAAACACCGTTCATGCAATTTTCCATATCCCTGATACAGATCTCGGACATATGATTGATATCCTCGATATTTTTTGTAATTCCGCCAATCAGTCTGCGAATGTTCTCTGTTGCCTCGGAGGACTGACCTGCCAAAACACCGACCTCCTGTGCCACCACAGAGAAGCCCTTGCCCATCTCGCCGGCTCTCGCCGCCTCGATAGACGCATTCAAAGAGAGAAGATTCGTCTGCTCGGAAATTTCATTGATCATCTCCGTGATGCCGGTAATTTCCGTGATGGACTTTGCCGTGTCGCGGATCAGCGCCGTCAGATCACCGATCGTGTCGTTCAGGGTACCGATGTTCTTCGTCATAACATCCATTTCCTCACGACCCTTTGCGGATGCAGTCAAGGTCTCGTCGCAGAGCGCGCTGACATCTGCTGCATTCTGTGTCAGATCATTGGAGGTGGAGGCAAGCTCGTTTGCGGCACGGGCTATATCCTCTATGGAGCTGTTCATATCGTTTAAGGTTAAGTTCAGCTTTTCGATGGACTCCCCCTGATTGCTGTTTGCATCGGACAGTGTATGCGAGATGTCAAAGCATTCACCCGCGCGGCTGTTCATCTCGCCCGAAATATCCGACAGGTTATTCAGTGTTGCTCTCATCTTTTCGATGTACTCGTTCAGGCTCTCGGAGAGACTTGTAATTTCATTGTTGCCCTCGGGTACCAGATTGACCGTGAAATCACCCTTGCTGATATCCGTGATACGCTCGGTCACCGTCCTGACAGGGTTGATAGCCTTGCTGATGATATAATAGATAAGCGCAGAAATAATCGCAAGGAGAATGATGGCCGCAACTAAGGTGATGATCATAACCTTGAGAATGCTGTTGCTCAAGAGAGATGTAGGAACAGCACAGACAACCACCCAGGATGTATCCTCGATATCGGTGGCGGTGATCATCTTGGATCCGACGGATGTCTTTACAGTCTTCACCTTGCCCCCGTCGGCGTCCGCATTTGTGTTTAATGAATCAAACACCGGAGCCAACCCCACCGCAACCGGATCCGTCGCCGATGACAGATTTTGTCCGATCGCACTCTCATCGTTGCTGATCAGGATGTCCTTTGTTTCCTTGTTGATGATGTAATATTTAGCGTCAGAAGACAGAGAATCAAATTTCTTTACCTTTTCGGCCACCTTATCAAAATTGATGTCGCTGCTTAATACAACATTGTCCTTCAACATGATCGCGCAGGCAAGGCAGGTTTTTCCCGTGGATGCATCTACGTACGGCTCGGAGGAATAAAGCTCTCCCTTCTTTGCGATCGCGCCCTGAAACCAGGGTCTGTCCGTAAAAACAAAGGTATCGTCCGGGATCCAGCCGGAACCGTCCAGAAATTT
>CACZPL010000256.1 GCA_902783015.1 uncultured Lachnospiraceae bacterium | reverse complement strand
GTCTTGGAGTCGAGCTGGCGGAAGTTTGCCATATCCTCCTTGGTCACGCCGTAACCGAAGAAGTGGAGCAGGCTGTACAAGAGAGCCGAACCGTGTCCGCCGGAGAGGATGAACCTGTCGCGGTTCTCCCACTTCGGGTTCTTCGGGTTGTGGTGCATATGCTTTGCCCAGAGCTCGTAAGACATGGGCGCCGATCCGAGCGGAAGAACCGGGTGTCCGGAATTTGCCTTCTGGATCGCATCCGCAGCCATGCAGCGGATGGAATTGACTGATTTCATATCAATGCTCATATTATTATCTCCGTAATTCGTACAATTTCAAATTAGTTGCTGTTTCTTGCAAGGATACGCAGGATGCGCAGGAATAAGTTTACGATGTCGATGTAAAGCTCTGCTGCGCTGTCCACAGCGTTGTCCACCGTTTTCGGTTGGGCATTCGCCTTAGCCCAGTCGTAACCCACGTAACCGCAGAAGATCACAACTACTACATAATCAATGATTCCGAGGCTTGCGCCTGCGAAGAAGAGGATCAGCTCAAGCACGATGGTTGCAAGGAGTGCAAAGCAGAGCACTCTGCCGAGGCTTAAGAAGAATCCCGGGAACATGGAACCTGCTGCCATCATCAAAAGTGTAACAACTGCCGTAATACCGAAGGCCAGAGTCACGATGTTGCCGGCGCCTGCCATCTGGTAAATGTTTACTACAAAGGAAATCACAAGTCCGAGGGGAAGCACGAACAGGTTATAGCCTATAAAGCTGACCACCGGGTTATCCGACTTCTTGATCATGATGGTGCCGACGATCGCCATAACGAAGTACAGAATAATGAACAGAATGTAGTTGTTCACAATCACGTCGTAAGCCGCATCGAAGCAGAACTTTACCATGAATACATTTGCAAGGAAACCCCAGAGCAGGCAGCCGCCGATGACCAGATTGTACTTCTGCTCGGAGATCTCGTCTGCGGCGTGTGCCGAAGTCGCGTACATGCTGGCACTCTGGTTGTAAGGTGTCTGCTGATACTGGTACTGATCCGCGTACGGATCGCGGTACGCCTGATTGGTGTACTGGTTTTGTTGATACAGGTTCGGATCGTAAGCATTGTTGTTATTCTGCTGGTTCGGATCCGGTTTTAAGGACATTCCCATGATGTTTCTCCTCCTTATTTCTTGTTATTATTGTTTCTTTTTTTCTTGTTTCTGTTGTTGTTTGACCGGTTGCCGTTTCCGCCCTGCTTCGGCTTTTCCTGTGCAGGAGCCTCGGCCTGCTCTTCGGCTGCCGCCTCAGTAGCTGCCTCCTCAGTAGCTGCCTCCTCGGCCGGTGCATCCTCGACCGGTGCTTCGGCAACGGCTTCCGCTTCGCCGGCGAATGTCTCCTCATCGGCAAACGGTGTTTTCTGCTGTACGTAGGTCTGCTCCTCGAAACCGCCGATCACGGTCAGGTCATCCTCGATATCCAAATAGTAGTCGTGCATATAGCCTGCCATCAGGTCGATATTGTCGGACATGACATCCAGCTTTTCCTGTACCTCCACGATGGCACAGAAGCAAAATACCACGAACACCGCCATCACTGTCTCGAGCAGGAAGGCGATGATGTTCTCCAAGCCGCCCTCGTAGCCGCCGTGAACGATGAAGCGGTAGGTCTGGAAGGTGATAAAGATGACTGCGAAGATCACCGCCACGAGCTCGTACCAGGTGTCGAACACCGAGAACGTATGCTTTTTGTGCGTGGCCTCGTATTGATCCGTAAGCACCTCATTGACCAGCTTCTTGCCGTCCTCCACGGCATCACCGAGCTTGTCGATTACACTATCTTGATTGTCGCTCATACTTTTCCTCCTAATTAACACTCTGTACCCGGAGCATATTTGTGCATCCGGTGACTCCGAGGGGTACGCCGGCAGCGATGACCACGGTGTCTCCCTTCTTCAAATGCCCCTTCGCGCTTGCAACCTCCAGTGCATGGTCGAAGAGGGAGAAAATCTCGTCCTTTTCGTCCAGGCGGTACGGGGTCACGCCCCAGGACATGTTCAGCTTTCGGTAAGCCTTGTCGGATGTGGTACCCGCGATGATCGGACACGTGGGCCGGTACTTGGATACGTTTCGCGCCGACATGCCGGACTTCGTCACGATCACAATGGCGCTCGCGTCTAAGTCCATGGCCATGGTGCAGGCCGCATGGCAGGTGGCATCCGTCACATTCGGGTTGGCCTTTCTGTCATAATTGTGGAAGCGCTTTCTGTAGTCGATATCCTTCTCCGTACGCTCCGCGATCTTCACCATCATCTCCACGCTCTCCACCGGATAATCGCCTGCGGCGGTCTCGCCGGAAAGCATGATGGCGGAGGTGCCGTCGTAGATGGCATTTGCCACATCCGTGGTCTCCGCACGCGTGGGCCGCGGGTGCTTCATCATGGAGTCTAGCATCTGCGTTGCCGTGATCACGCGCTTGCCTGCGTTGTACACCTTATGTATGATCAGCTTCTGAACCACCGGAACCTCCTCGGTCGGCATCTCGACGCCCATGTCGCCTCGTGCCACCATGATCCCGTCCGACACATAGATGATGTCGTCAATGTGGTTCACGCCCTCGTTGTTTTCTATCTTTGAAATAATGTCAATGTCCTTGCCGCCGTTTTCGTCCAGCAGCTTGCGGATCTCCAGTACATCTCGCGCATTTCTCACAAAGGAGGCCGCAATGAAATCCACGTCCTGCTCGATGCCGAACAGGATGTCCGCCCTGTCCTTCTCACTCATGTAGGGCATGGAGAGATGAACATCCGGAACGTTGATCCCCTTGTGGTTGGAGATCGGTCCGCCGTTTACCACCTCGCAGAGGATGTCGCCGTCGCTCACGGACTTGACCTTCATTTCGATCAGGCCATCGTCCACCAGGATGCGGCTTCCCTCGGTCACATCTTGTGCAAGCTCCTTGTAGGTGATGGTACAGATAGTGGAATCCCCCATCAGTTCTCTGGTTGTAAATGTAAAGAAGTCTCCCGCGTGTACCTCACAGCGACCGCCTTCGAAATCTCCGGTGCGGATCTCCGGACCCTTTGTGTCTAACAGAATAGCCACCGGGAGGTCCAGCTCGTCGCGCAGGCGCTTTACGGTGTCCATGCGCTTCTTGTGTTCCTCGTGGGTGCCGTGAGAGAAGTTCAAACGCGCCACATTCATGCCCGCAAGCATCAGGCGGCGCAGCACGTTCTCGTCATCCGTAGCAGGGCCCAAGGTACATACGATCTTAGTTTTTCTCATATGATATTTCACCTCAACTGATGATACGAATTGCTCCGTTGCTACGCAACTCCAATCCTAAATCTACATTATACAGTTATTCGATCAAAAAGTAAATGGAAGATTCTTGTAAATTCGACTGTAAAATGGTAATATATGTGCAGAAGAAAAACGCGAGGTCCAACCTATGAAACATAACAAAAGAAAACAATCGATACTTGCTCTTTTGATCGCTCTTTGTACCGTTTTGCTCTGCGCCTGCAGCAGCGATCCGAAGAATTTCACGGTCGGTGATATCACCATCACCCTCACAAAGGCTTTCAAGGAAAACAAGATGAACGAGTTTGACGCCTACATCACCAGCAGCTCCGTTTCCTTCACCGCAAAGAAGGAGACCATCAACAGCCTGGAGCACGCGGGCTACGAGATCAACTCGCTGGATGACTACGCCTTGGAGATCGTGGAGGCCAACCAGAAGTCAAAGAACGACCTGAAAAAACGCGGCAATTATATCTACTTCCTGAGTGAAGGCACGAAGAGCGGTGCCAAGTACACCTACGTGCACTGCCTGTTCAAGGGAAGCGGCGAGTACTGGATCTGCGAGTTCGTCTGCAAGTCCAGCGATTATTCAAAGCTCGAGTCCAATATCCTTGGCTGGGCGGACACCATAGTCATAAAATAAAAAAAGCCCTCGGGGCTTTTTTTATTTCAGATATTTCGCAAGCGAATTCATCACCATCCGCTTGTTCCCCGACCACTCCGGCGCGATCAGGATCTTTTTCGGCCCGTCTCCGGTGAGACGGTGGATCACGAGATTGTCCGGCAGGACCTTAAGGCTCTCCTTAAGCAAGGAGAAATACTCTTCCATGGATAGCACCGCTACCTTTCCGGCGCGGTAATCCTTTGCAAGGTCCGTGCCTTCCAAAATGTGCAGCAGCTGGAGCTTCACGCCCGTTCCGGGGTGCGGGTCTTTTTTTGTGAGCTTCTCCCCCACGTAACGCACCGTGGCAAGCATATCCTCCCGCGTTTCCCCGGGCAGCCCCAGGATGATGTGGGTGATCGTGGCGATGTCGATCGTGTAGAGGCTTTCCAGCGCCTGCTCGTACACCGGGAGCGCATAGCCCCGGCGGATTTCCTCGGCTGTCCTCTCGTGCATGGTCTGCAAGCCGAGCTCCACCCAGATGAATTTGTTTTGCGCGCTGTAGGTTTTGTTCAGTTCGTCCAAAAGATCCAGGATCTCCTCCGGCAGGCAGTCCGGGCGCGTGGCTATGGAGATACCCACGACCTGCGGATTGTCCAACGCGTTAGTCCATATCTCCCGCAGATAGGCCGGATCGCCGTAGGTGTTGGTGTAGGCCTGGAAGTAGATCACGAAGCGCTCGCCCACCTTTTTGTTAAACCGGGCGATGCCTTGGGCGATCTGCAGGGAGACGGTGACCGCCCGGGGACGGTGGCCGCAGTTGCCGCTTCGGATTTGCTCCGGGTCATACTGCCTTCCGTACACCGAGGTGTCCGAAAGCTCCTCGTACATCCGCACCGCAAAGTCGCCGCTTCCGCCCGCACTGCAAAAAGAACATCCGCGACTATCGATGGTCCCGTCGCGGTTGGGGCAGGTGAGGCCTGCATCCACCGCGATCTTGTAGATCTTCTCGCCGTAGGTGTTCTTAAAAAATGCGTCGACGCTGTAATATGGTTTTCCGTGCCAGGCTTCTTTCACCGCAATTTCACCCCGCAAATCATTGACTTTTCGGTGATAATTCTATATAATGTGCTTATCAGGCAAGCCGAAGGGTGAGTGCGGTTCACCCGACCCGGCGAGTTTATTTAGTTGTTAGAAACAGCCGCCTATTCTTTCCGGGAGCAGGACGGCTGTTTCTTATGTTTCATAATCTTTTCAATGATATCCAAGATCAGCTTAGTAGCAGAAATTGACACCATAAGAATTTCATACAAATCCATAAGCATCACCCTTCCTTACAGACTCGGATCGGGTGAAAGCACGTCCCTCGACTTGCCGGATAAGCACATTATTCAATTCCAAGACAATCGATGCAGTTGACCTTCTTCCTCCAGCCCGGCGAACCCCTGCTGCCGCAGCGCCTCGTACAGCACGATGGCTACAGCGTTAGACAGATTCAGCGAACGTTCTCCCGGGCACATGGGAATGCGCACACAGGTGTCCCGATGCTCGACCAGGATTTCCTCCGGGATGCCGGCGCTCTCCTTGCCGAACATGATATAGCAGTCATCCTCGTAGCGGACATCCGCATAGGTGCGCTCCGCCTTCGTGGTCGCCATGTAGATCTTTGCCCCCGGGTTTTTTTCCAGGAAGTCGTTCCAGTCTAAGTAGGTAGACACATCCAGTCTATCCCAGTAGTCAAGTCCGGCACGCTCCAGCATCTTGTCGTTGATGCGAAAGCCCATGGGCTCAATTAAATGAAGGCGCGCACCTGTTGCTACACAGGTGCGCCCGATATTTCCGGTATTTGCCGGCATTTCCGGCTCATGAAGAACAATGTTTATCATTCTTATCCTCTCAGTTCGTCAATAAATGCGCTCATCCGGCTCATAGCTTCCTTCAGCTGATCGATGGAGTAGGCATAGGAGATACGCAGGAACCCTTCGCCGCAATCGCCGAAGGCTGTACCCGGTACCACCGCAAGCTCCTTCTTTTTAAGGAGCTGTGTCGCAAACTCATCGCTGCTCAGGCCGAACTCTTTGATGCAGGGGAACACATAGAATGCCCCGAGCGGTTCAAAGCACGGCAGGCCGATCTCCTCGAAGGTGCGGAGCAGGAAGTGTCTTCTCTGGTCGTAGGACTCGCGCATGCGCTCGATATCCTTGTCGCCTTCCTTGATGGCGCTGATGGCCGCATACTGGCTGGTAGTCGGCGCGCACATGATGGCAAACTGGTGGATCTTGGTCATCTGCTCTGCGATCAGCTGCGGCGCAAGCGCGTAGCCGAGTCTCCAGCCCGTCATGGCGTAAGCCTTGGAAAAGCCGTTGATCACAATGGTCCGCTCGTGCATGCCCGGCAGGGATGCGATGGAGTTATGCCCCTGCGCGGAATAGGTAAGCTCGGAGTAGATCTCGTCCGAGATCACGAAGATATCCTTCTCCTTACAGATCTCCGCGATGGGCTCCAGGTCCTCCTTGCTCATGATGGCACCCGTCGGGTTGCTGGGGTAAGCAAGGATCAATACCTTGGTCTTTTCCGTGATCGCGTCAAGAAGCTCCTCCGGCGTCAGGCGGAACTGGTTTTCGTTCTTTAACTCAATCGTCACAGGCACACCGCCCGTAAGCTGCACACAGGGAAGATACGAAACGTAGCAGGGCTGCGGGATGATCACCTCATCTCCCGGGTCGAGCATGGCACGAAGTGCCACGTCGATGCCCTCGCTGCCGCCCACGGTGAGCAGAGCCTCGTGCTTGTGGTCATAGTTCACATTGTATTTCCGGCTGTACCACTTGCAGATCTCCTCTCGGAGCTCCATCAGACCGGAATTGGAGGTGTAAAAGGTCTTGCCCTTTTCCAGCGAGTAAATGCCCTCCTCACGGATGTGCCACGGCGTGTCGAAGTCCGGCTCGCCTACACCGAGTGAGATCGCATGGGGCATCTCGCTCACAATATCGAAAAATTTTCTGATGCCCGAGGGTTTGATCTCGGTCACGACTTTAGATAAGGGGTTTCTCATGGTACGATCGCCAACCTTTCATCCTGGGTTTTTACGTTGAATATGATGCCGTGATCCTTGTATTTGCGGAGCACGAAGTTTGTCTGGGTGCTGATGACGGTCTCCATGGTCGCCAGCTTGTCGTATACGAACTTGGAAACCTCCTTTAAGCTCTTGCCGCTCAGGAAGACAGCAAGGTCGTAGGTGCCGGCCATGAGATACACGGAGGTCACCTCCTCGTAATTGTAGATGCGCTCTGCGATCTTGTCGAAGCCCTGTCCGCGCTGCGGTGTCACCTTGACCTCGATCAGGGCGGTCACCTTCTCCTCGGACACCTTGTCCCAGTCGATCATGGTGTGGTAGCCGCAGATAATCTTCTCGTCCTCCATGGCTGCAATGTCCGCCGCCACAGCTGCCTCATCCGCGCCGATCATGGCCGCGATGTCCTTCGGCGTGAGCTTGCTGTCGCTTTCCAAGAGTCTCAAAATATCGTTTTTCATAGTGAACCTCCTATTGTTACCGGCTCCGATTTCAGGATCCTTCGGACTTCGTCCTCAGGATGACAATCCTGCCGTTTATAACCGTATACCCGAAATTGTATATAATGCGTCCTCCTCCACACTTGTGAGGTGTCGCTTGGATTCTTCTATCATGCGGTCCTTGCCCTCCGTGAGCCTTCCGACCACGGCTGCCGCATAGCCGAACTCGCGCATATGCGATGCCGCCGCCTCACCGTCCGGCGCAACGATCAAAAATGCGCCGTCGCCCCGCATCTCGTAGGGATTGATCTGAAAATGTTCAGCGGCCTCCACCGTTTCCTGCAGGATGGGGATGGCTCTCCAGTCCACGGACACACCGCAGTTTGCCGCAGCGGCCATCTGCCAGAGCGCTCCGAACACGCCGCCGAAGCCGATGTTCTTAAGCGCGTACACACCTGTGCCGCAGGAAAGCGCCCGCTTCACTGCCGGCCGCACATCAAGCTGTGCCGTCTTATTAAGCGCGCCCGTCACAAAGTCCGTGTGAAACAGCTTGGTCAGCTCTTCCCGATACGCGCCGTATATGCACTGCGTCGCAAGTGCCCCCGCATACCCGACCTGCACGATCTCATCGCCGGGGCCGGCGTGCGATACATCCGACAGGGTCGAAAGCGCCCGAATCCCAACCGCGGTCACGCCGCAGCAGGGCTGTTCATCACGGGGAAGTGCCAGCGAATCCACAGCCAAGAGTTGGATATCGTCGCTGTCCGCGAGACGGTTGAACACCTGCATGGTCTGCTTGACATCCGCCTCGGTGGTCTCCTCCGGCAATACCAGAGAAATACGCGCGCCCGTGCACATGCCGCCGGACATGGCAAAATGGTTCATGGCCATGTACCAGGCGTGCTCGGGATCCACCGCGTAGGCGGCCGCCGTGATCATCTCGTGCTCGATGCCCGGCAGACTGCCGACGGAGTAATCGTGGCCGATGGTCTCGGCCTCACCGATCCTGTCATGCTTTCTTATATGCTTGTAAACCGAGCGGAACAGCGCCCGTTCTCCAATCTGACCGTGCATGCGTTTATCCTTGAATTTCCGTGCTTCCCGTGTTAGTATCTATGCTTAGATGGACGAAACCAAAAGTCCGATCACCATTGCAAACACCAGAACCACGCAGATCACGGTTGCTACCTTTTTCTGTGTCTTCTTGTTGGAAAAATCGATCATTTTACTTACCTCCGAAAGGATATATATCTATATGCCACACATACCTATTTTCTTTATTGTCATGTGCGTGATCATCATGGTGCATTTCGGCATCTCCGGTTCCAAGCGCACCGCTGAGAAAAAGACCAAAAGCTTTTGGGATCGCGAGGAAAAAGCAAACGCCGTACGGCGCCAGGACATTTCCAAGCTTCCTTATGTAGAACTCGATCTTGCCGCACTTCCGCTTGATGCAGCGGCCGACCTCGACTGCAAGCGTGAGATTAACGAGCTTAAGTCCCTTGCGTCTAATCCCGAGCACAAGATCTTAAACCTCTCCATGTACACGAACACGGACTTAAAGACCATGTACGGTCCCGCCAACCTCGCGGACCTGTCGTTTTACGACGAAAACTTCACACGGCTCATCCGCGCTTTGAATAAGATCGGCACCTGCCTTTATGAGGGCGGAAATGTACCGAATGCGCAGGCGGTTTTTGAATATGCCGTTTCCTGCGGGTCGGATATCACCGAGACCTACGTGACCCTCGGCGAGATCTATGCGGATGCGGGCGAGACGACAAAGCTGGATGCTTTGATCGAGAAAGCGACGCAGCTGCAATCACTCTCCGCACCGACGATCACAAACAAGCTAGATTCTATCAAATCCGCCGAAAAATAGCAAGTATTAACACTGACCCGCAAGGTAGTTGATAAACTGCTGGGCGGTTCGGCCGGAGACGCCGCCGTGGCTCATCTCCCACTTGTTCGCCTCGGCGATCAGCTCCTCCTCGGAGAGCGTGATCTCCGGGTAGCGCTTGCCGAGCTCGGTGACGATTTCATTGAATTCTTTTTTCGACGGCCGTGAAAAGCTGATGGTCACACCGAAGCGGTTCACGAGCGACAGCTTTTCCTGCATGGTATCCGAGTGGTGCATCTCCTGCACATAGTCATCCTTATCGTTCCAGGTTTCCTTGATCAAATGCCTGCGGTTGCTGGTGGCATAGATCAGCACATT
>CACZPL010000255.1 GCA_902783015.1 uncultured Lachnospiraceae bacterium | reverse complement strand
GAGCGCCTCAAGAAATCGCGGTTCGAGCCTGTCGCACCCATGCATCAAAAGCACGTAATCCGCCTCGACTTCCTCCATTCTCTCCGCACGGCAGAGCTTGTAGTTTTTTAAGGTCTGCGCGCGCAGCGATTTTACCGCCGGAAGCTTTTCCACCGCTTCCCTGTTTGCGGAAAAAGGCAGATCCGTGATCAGCACACCGAAGGTCAGTGTCTCCTTCGGTTTGAATTTCAGGTCCTTTAAACAATTCTTCTTCCAGACCGCATAGGATACCTCCGGAAGATTCTCCGGATCGGTTTTCGTGAAGGTACGCGCCAGCTTACGCTTCACCTTGCCGGCCACGGCTCCGATGCCGTAATAGCGGCCCAGGTCGTAGATGCGGCGCACACGCCCCTTCGCATAGGATAATTCTTCGTTAATCTTACTCATGCGCGTTTCTCCTTCTTACGGATCCAGATGCTCGGACAAAACAGCAACAGGATTGGGAACAGCTCAAGTCTTCCGACCAGCATGTCAAAGATGAACACCAGCTTTGAAAAATAAGTAAAGTGTGCAAAATTCTCCACCGGACCCACCATGGAAAGTCCGGGTCCGATATTGTTGATCGTTGCGGCCACCGCAGTGAAGTTCGTGATCAGGTCCTTATTCTCAAAGGATACCAAAAAGAGCGAGGTCGCGAAAATGACCACGAAGGTGACAATATATACGTTGGTGGCGCGCACGGTCTCGTGCTCCACCGGCTTGCCCTCCAGGTTGATCTTCTTGACGCTGCGCGGATGCAGGTAGGAAGTGATCTCCTTGAAGAAGGTCTTGATCAGAATGATAAAGCGCGACACCTTGATACCGCCGCCCGTAGAGCCCGCACAGGCTCCGCAGAACATGAGCATGACAAGGATGGTACGCGAGGTTTCCGGCCACCCATTAAAGTCCGTACTGGCAAAGCCCGTGGTGGTGATCACCGAACCCACCTGGAAGAACGCATGTCGGATCGTCTCCCCGAGGGTCGAGAACATGTCACGGACATTCCACACGATGATCGCCGTGGAAACCAGAATGATGATGAGATAGGTCCGCGCCTCCTCGTGCTTGGCAGCCTCGCGGAAGCGTTTGATGGTAAGCAGATAGTACACGTTAAAGTTCACGCCGAAGAGGATCATGAACACACCGACCACCCACTGGGCATAGGCACTCTCGCCCGCAAAGCCCGCATTGGTGATGGCAAAACCACCGGTACCCGCGGTACCCATGGAGTTGCAGACCGCGCCGAAGATCGACATGCCCCCCGCAGCGAGCAGGATCACTTCCAAAAGCGTCATGGCAATGTAGATCCTGTAGGTGATGGAGGCTGTCTTTTTCACCTTGGGCACCAGCTTTCCCACCGCCGGTCCCGGGCTTTCCGCCTTCATCAGATTCATATTGGTGCCGCCCGCAAGCGGAAGCACGGCGAGCAGGAACACGATAACACCCATGCCGCCGATCCAGTGCGAAAAGCTGCGCCAGAAGAGGTTGCACTTCGCAAGCGGTTCTACGGCGGGAAGGATACTTGCTCCCGTCGTGGTAAACCCGGACACCGTCTCAAAGAGCGCATCGATGTAATGCGGAATATCGCCGGTGATAAAAAAAGGAAGCGCACCGATAGCGGACATGATGATCCAGGAGAGTGCCACGGTCACGAAGCCCTCCTTTAAATAAAAATTCATGTCCTTCGGCTTTTTGTGCACGATGATCGCCCCGGCTGCCGCCGTACAAAGAGCCACGATCAGGTACACAAGGCCTTCCTTCTCCCGGTAGAGCGCTCCGACACCTGCCGCAAGCAACATAAATCCCGCCTCAAGCTCCATGATCCAGCCGAGGATGTATGTGACTACGCTGTAATTCATTTCAGGATATCCTCCACATCGTTAAAGCCGCTGTGTGTGGTGACCACTACGATGTGATCGCCGGCAAACAGTTCATCGCGACCGCCGGGAATAATGATCTTTCCGCCGCGGACGATGCAGGCCAAAAGCAAATGCTTTCTCAAGGGCAGCTCCATAATGGGCTTGCCGCATACCTTGGACCCGGGCTCGATCTTAAACTCCAGTGCCTCCGCCCGGTTGTCGAACATATTATACATGGTCTCCACGTTACTGCCGATGGAGTTTTGCAGCGCGCGCACATAGGTGATGATGCGCTCCGTGGTCAGGTAGCGCTGGTAGAGCGCGGTACCCATATCCATGTTATCGGTGATCGGTTTGAAATCACCGCGATTGATCTTGGTTATGACCTTTGCCTTGGACACGCGTCTTGCGTGCAGGGTGAGCAGGATATTCTCCTCGTCCAAACCCGTAAGCGGGACAAAGGACTCCACATCCTCAATGCCCTCCTCGGAGAGCAGCTTGGTATCACTGCCGTCGCCGTTGATGACCAGACACTTCGGAAGCAGGATGGCAAGCTCCTCACAATGCTTTTTATCCTTCTCCAGTATCTTGACATCGATGTTTTTATCCTCAAGCTCTTTCGCGAGATAGTATGCCGTGCGGCTTCCGCCGATGATCATACAGTTGCGCACGCGGTGCGTATCCTCGCCGACCCGCTTAAAGAATTTATGTGTATTGATGGGCGTTGCCAAAAACGATACATTATCGCCCGCCTCAAGCACGGCAGAGCCGTCCGGGATAAAGAAGTCCTCCCCGCGTTCAACGCCGCAGAACAAAATGTCCTGGGAGAGATCCCGGGATTCCATGATGGCCTTGCCGCAAAGCGGATTGTGCTCCGTCAGCTTGAACTTCACGATCTCCGCGTGTCCGCGGGCAAAGGGGTTGATGCCCATAGCTCCCGGCAGACGAAGCAGACGCGCGATCTCCTGTGCCATATCAAGCTCGGGATTGATGATGAGGGATATGCCGAGCTGCTCGCGGATATAGCCGAGCTCCTCCGCATAGTCGGGATTTCGAACACGCGCCACGGACGCGCAGTTTCCCATCTTCTTTGCCATGGAACAGCAGAGCAGATTCAGCTCGTCGGACTCGGTCACCGCGATCATCAGATCGCAGTTTGAGATCCCCGCTTCCTGCTGCACACTGTAGCTGGCGCCGTTTCCGACGATTCCCATCACATCGTAGGTGCTCGTGATATTCGACACGACAGAATTGTCCGCGTCGATCACGGTGATATCATGTCCCACGGCGGACAACCGCTCCACCAGAGTGGCTCCCACCTTACCGCAGCCGGCAATAATGATGTTCAGCTTTTGTTTATCCTTTGCATCTTCTTTTTTGTCACGTCTCAAAGGATTGTTCATGGTCGTTCCTCCGCCATCTCGATCAGCCTGTCCACAAGCTCCGCCTCACCGACCCCGCAGGCCTTCCACAGCATCGGATACATGCTGATGGAGGTAAAGCCGGGCAGCGTGTTGATCTCGTTAAACACAACCTCTCCGGTTTTCTTTTCTACAAAGAAGTCCACGCGGGCAAGACCGAAGCCGTCCAAAACCTTAAAGATCTTTACCGCATCCTTGCGGATCTCCTTTCGCACCGCCGGATCGATGTCCGGATCGATGACCGTCTTGGAATCCGCGTTATTATACTTTGCATCATAGTCATAGAAGTCCGCTGCGGAGAGGATCTCGCCCACGCCGGAGGCCTCGGATTTCTTGCCCCAGCCGAGGACCGCGCATTCGATCTCGCGTCCCACGATTGCCTCCTCCACCAGGATCTTAAAGTCATGCCTTGCTGCCTCGTGCAGCGCCTTGATCAGGCTGTCTCTGTCTACAGCTTTAGACACTCCCATGGAAGAACCCGCATTGGAGGGCTTTACAAACACCGGATACGGAAGCGACTTCTCCACCCGGGCAACCACCTTATCCATATCTTCAAGCTGTCTTTTGATCACCGGCTCGTATTTCGCCTGCCGGATACCGAGCATATCTACAACCAGCTTGGTATAGAACTTATCCATTCCGAGGGAGGATGCGATCACACCACAGCCCACATAGGGGATGCCGCTCATTTCAAAGAGACCCTGGATCGTACCGTCCTCGCCGTACTTGCCGTGCAGCACAGGGAAGATCACGTCAAGCTTCTCGCGGCTCACCGCGCCGTCCTCCGCAGTGATCAGGAGCTCTCCGCTCGTATCGGGCGAGATGACAGCCTCCGTTTTGCCCATACGCCAGCTGCCGTCCTGGATTGCCTCCGGGCTCTCCACAAGGCGCCAATGGCCGTCCTTCGTAATGCCGATCAGGATCATGTCGTACTTTTCCTTGTTAAGCGCACGAATGATGGTCATAACCGAGATACAGCTGACCTCATGCTCCGAGGAGCGTCCGCCGAAAATGATCGCTATCTTTTTCTTGTCCATTTTACTCTACCTCTTTAATAATTTTTCGCTCAAGATGAAAGGCTGATTTATGGGAATATACTCAATAACTCTTCTATATGCGTGGTGGAAAGTGCCTCCGCATTGTTCAGCAGGATGACATCCTTCACTTTGTTGTCGCGGATCAGCTGACCCACATCCCCGCGATAATATCTGTAATCGATGATGTACAGTGTCTGATAATGATCCACCAAAAACGGCGCAAATGCATTGCCGTAGGATTCCTTTAAGAGCACGCAGGCCGAACCGTCGGTGATCTGCGGATTCTCCACTACGGAGATCTGGTTGTCCGCCGCGATAAAGCAGCTGTACTTCATGCCGGAGGGATATTCGCTCACATCGTTGATCACCGGCCAGTCATAGACGCTTCCGTCCTTGTCCGTACAGGTCAGGATGTTGGTACCCATGGGTACGTAAGCCTCCACCGTATCGGGTGCCTCCGCAAGCTCGTGGGACTGGTTCGAAGCCGAATAGAAGGAACCGAGGAAGTTATCGAATTCCATCTTCTCGAACTGATCCAGGGTGTGCGGCTCGACCTTCATGGCCCGGCAGAGCTCAAAGTACGCATAGTAAGCGCCGAGCGCGGTCCAGTGGTGATCCGTGCGGAAATAGATATACTCCGCATTGTGTTTTTTCAGCATATTGATACAGGACACCGCATGGACATCCGGTGAGAGCTGGTTGTAGATATAGTCAAAGGCCTCCGACTCGTTGGAGCCGCCCAGGCTTTCCTGGATGTCATCCGAAAGGCAGACACCGTACGCCGTCGGCACCAGCATCTCGTAGAAGTTAACCTTCTTCGGCATACGCGCGCGAAGCGTGTTGACCATGGATGCGTAGTAGTCCGCGGTGGACTGGTTAAAGCCGAAGACGTTGAAACCCTTGTGATCACTGATGTATACCGTACCGGCCGTCTCGGGCTCCTCGCGGATCGTGCCGTCCTCACCGGCCTCGGGCTCCTCTAAGGCAAATGTCGTAGTTGCGTTTTCCGCATCCGAATCCGTCGACTTCTTTTTCGGCATACCCGGAAGGTTCGTCGCCTCGGTGGTCGCCGGCTTTT
>CACZPL010000254.1 GCA_902783015.1 uncultured Lachnospiraceae bacterium | reverse complement strand
GGATGGATCGAATAGCCGTAGATGCGGCTCTTCATACCGGAGAAAATGTGCGAAGATAACGCTCCGCTCGTGTGACAGATCCGTTTCCCTTCCATTATGTCAGCATGCGCATCCAGTGCATTTGCTACCGGTGCGATCTGCCCGTCGGGAACCGTTAAAAATATGGTATCGCACGCCTCCGCCAACGCTTCCATGGTTTCATAGCAGCCTGTGTTCGTAAATTCCGCCGCCGCTCCTGCACTCTCAGATGACCGGCTGTAATAGCCTGCCACGTCAAGTCCACCGAGAACAAAGTGCTTTCCGAGGGTAAAGCCCATGCGTCCGGCGCCGATGATTCCGATCCTCATACTACCACCCTCTTTCTTTCAGAATATCGATTACCTCGTGTTCCAAAGCGAGAGTGTCGCGCGATTTATTTTCCGGTACAGCTTCTTTCGAATGCCATCCGTAGATACTTTTATCATAGATTGCATAAAATGTAAATAGTTTCGCGTGTACTAAATATTATACATTTCGTCTATTAATGTAGACAGCTTTTATGCCGATAAACCGAATAATAATAAAAGAAGGGGACGATTCAATCGAATCGTCCCCTTTGTCTCTTATTCATTTATGATGCTTCATCCATCTGCGTCAGCTTCGCGGCCTGGTCGGCTGCGGTAAGCGCATCGATGATCTCCTGGATATCGCCGTTCATGATCTGGTCGATCTTGTACAGTGTGAGCTTAATGCGGTGATCCGTCACGCGACCCTGCGGGAAGTTGTAGGTACGGATCTTCTCGGAACGGTCTCCTGTTCCGATCTGGCTCTTTCTCGCCGCAGCCTCGGCATCATGTGCCTCCTGCTGCTGGATGTCGTACAGCTTTGCACGGAGCAGGGCAAACGCCTTCTCCTTGTTCTGCAGCTGTGATTTTTCTGTCTGGCTGTAGATCACGATACCCGTGGGGTAATGCGTCAGACGAACCGCAGAGTCCGTAGTATTGACACACTGTCCGCCGTTTCCGGAAGCACGCATTACATCGATACGGATATCCTTCTCATCGATCTGCACATCGATCTCGTCTGCCTCGGGAAGCACTGCCACGGTGATAGCCGAGGTATGGATCCGGCCGCCGGACTCCGTCTCCGGCACACGCTGTACACGGTGGGTACCGCTCTCGTACTTGAGCACGGAATAAGCGCCCTTACCGATCACCTTGAAGGTGACGGACTTCATGCCGCCGATACCGATCTCTTCAAGCTCCATGAGCTCATATTTCCAGTTTCTGCTCTCCACATAGTGGATATACATGCGGTAGATCTCCGCAGCAAAGAGACAGGACTCATCCCCGCCCACACCGGCACGGATCTCCACGATGACGTTCTTATCATCGTTCGGGTCCTTCGGAAGAAGCAGGATTTTAAGCTCCTGCTCGCAAGCTTCCACCTGCGCCTTTGCGTCATTTAATTCTTCCTTGATCATCTCGCGCATCTCATCGTCTTTTTCCTCATCAAG
This sequence comes from uncultured Lachnospiraceae bacterium, assembly GCA_902783015.1. Taxonomy (GTDB): domain Bacteria; phylum Bacillota; class Clostridia; order Lachnospirales; family Lachnospiraceae; genus Coprococcus_C. The sequence goes on along the minus strand of CACZPL010000254.1, from coordinate 2,251 downwards.
CATGGCGAGGCTGTCCTCGATGGTCTGCTTTGCGTTTTTGTATTCTAAGTATTTTGCCACGATGGGCGCGATATCGCTCTGCTCCTTCATGAGCTTTCTGAAACGATCCGCGTTACTCGCAACGTCCGGACTCGCAAGCTCGCCTTCCACCTCTTCCAGGCGCGCCACAAGGTCATCTAATCTGTCGAACATATCTATATTTCCTCCATTTTTCCGTAAACTATACGATCTAATCCACTGTAGTCCTTTTTACCTTGTACATCGGTATACCCGGCCGCTACAAGGTATCGAGTACATGCGTCCATCTGATCGCATCCGATTTCATACATAAGTATTGCGCCTTCATTCAGGTGTGCCTCCGCTTCTTCCGTGATCCTTCGGTAAAAGTACAAACCGTCCTCGGTGCCGTCAAGCGCAAGCCGCGGTTCGTGGTCGCGCACCTCCGGCATCAGGGTCTCGATCTCTGCCCGCTTGATATAGGGCGGATTCGAAAGGATCAAATCAAAGGTTTCTTCTATATTTTCAAACAAATCCGATTTTACGATCTGCACCTCCGGTGCAAGGGTATCGCGATTTCGCGCCGCAACGGACAGCGCGGCAAGCGATACATCCGCAAGGAGCACAGTGTCATAATAACCCCGTTTCTTTCGTTCCAGATAATAACTGATCCCGATACAGCCCGAGCCCGTGCATAGATCCAGGACACGCAGGTTCTGCCGTGTTCCGACAAGCTTTACCGCTTCCTCCACCAAAAGCTCCGTTTCCGGTCGCGGAACAAGCACACCCTCATCCACGTAGAAACCGTAGCCCATAAAGTTTTGTTCATGGGTAATGTACTGGCAGGGCACGCGGGAAGCCCGCTTACCGATTGCCGCCTCGTAGGCCGTCCGCTCCTGCTCGGAAGCCTCTGTTTGAAGCTCCAGCATCAGCCGACTGTAAGACTTTTTAAATGTGTATTCTGCCAGTACACGTGCATCTATAGCAGCATCCTCTATACCGGCTTCTGCGAGCCCCTTTGCGCCGTTTTCCAGCAGTTCTTTTATTGTCATGCGTTTATCTCCTGACAACTCTCAGTCGGTTTTCTTCTGCTCCGCCAGGTAGGCCCTCCAGTCGAGCACACCCTCCACGGAGCGGATCGCAACCTCTACCATTTCCGCTTCCGGCTCTCTTGTGGTAAGCCTCTGCACCCAGAGACCCGGCTTGGAAAGTCCGTTAGCGCAAACATTTTCATGACTTCCGGCGTACTTGATAAACTCATAGGATACGCCCGCGATCAGCGGGATCAAAAGCACGCGCAGCAGCAGCCTGAGCCATAGGATATCCGTAGATACACACATAAACACCAGAATGCTCACAAACATCACAATGAACAAAAAGCTTGTGCCGCAGCGCTTGTGAAAACGGGAATGGCGCATCACGTTTTCCACGGTCAGATCATCTCCCGCCTCCAGACAGTTTATGGTCTTGTGCTCTGCGCCGTGGTACATAAAGGTTCTCTTTATATCTTCCATCATGGAGATGGCCCATACGTAACCAAGAAAGATCAGCAGACGTATCACGCCCTCGATCAGCCCGATCAGGATCCGGCTTCCGATCACATCATCGAGAAGTGATGCGAGCCACGCGGGAAACAAGGCAAACAAACCGATAGCAAGCACAAGTGAAAATGCAATGGTACCCGCGGTTTCTGCCTTATCTCTTCTCGCCTTTGCCTCGGGAGAAAGCTCCTTTTGTTTTTTCTCCTTCCCGCTCTTCTTCGGCTTTTCCTCCTCTTCCTCATCCTCAAAGAAGGATGCGGAGTAGGAAAGCGTTTTTACGCCGATCACCAGGGATTCCACAAAGTTGATCACGCCGCGCACGATGGGCAGCTTTAGCAGCGCATTTTTCTCACCTGCCGGTTTGAAGTTTTGCACTTTAACATCTATTTCTTTATCCGGTTTTCTTACGGCCACGGCATACTTGCCCTTGTTGCGCATCATTACGCCCTCGAGCACCGCCTGACCGCCGATCGTCACTTTTTCCATATTCGTTGCATAAAGCTCGGCCTGCGACCTCGCTTTCGCCTCTTTCATAGTAAAAAGAGCTTGCTACCGATCGTAACAAGCTCTGTTTGAAGTATCCGTTTTATGCCTGTGTAACACCATACTTACGGTTGAACTTATCGATTCTACCGCGAGCCTGAGCAGCCTTCTGCTGGCCTGTGTAGAACGAATGGCACTTGGAGCAGATTTCCACGTGGATCTCCTGCTTT
>CACZPL010000253.1 GCA_902783015.1 uncultured Lachnospiraceae bacterium | reverse complement strand
GCGGGAGGCGAGGAGGACTATGCGGAGCAGCTTTCAAGCAGGTCGCACTATGAAAGTGTGATGCGAAGAAAAAAGGCAGACGTGGTGCTCACGCGACTTCGTGCGGAAGCGTTCTTTTCGCTTCGACCGGAGGATAAAGAGCAGTATGCGTCCTATCTGAAAAGTAACCGGGAGGCATATGCGGTATTAAAAGACTGCACGGATCATATGCGGGAAACCGTTGCGATCTTTGAAGAACTCGGTCTGCTTTCCGGTACAAAAACAGAGGAGCTTATCCGGGAGCTTCCGGAGGAAGCAGTGGAGCTTCGGGCGCTGTTGATGGAACGCACGAATGAGGTTCCGGATTTTCAATTATGATCAAACAATATATCAAAATAAGAAGGTTAAGGAGAAATAAGGAGGCAGGCATGGTAGGAATCATAGGAGCCATGGACGAGGAAGTGGCAAAGCTGAAAGAGATCATGACGGATGTCGAGGTGACATCACGCGCGTCCATGCAGTTTTATAAAGGAATGATGAACGGACACGAGGTGGTTGTGGTCCGTTCCGGCATCGGGAAGGTGAATGCTGCAATCTGTACCCAGATTCTGTGCGACAGATTTAAGGTTCGCGCGGTGATCAACACCGGCATCGCCGGCAGTTTAAATGCAAAGATCAATATCGGAGATATCGTGCTCTCGGTGGATGCACTCCAGCACGATGTGGATGCCACGGGCTTCGGATACGATCTCGGGGTGATCCCGCGCATGGAGACCTCCACCTTTGTGGCGGATGAAGAACTCAGAAAGCTTGCAAAGGAATGTTGCGAGCGCGTAAATCCGGATATTCAGGTGATCGAGGGCAGAGTGGTGAGCGGTGATCAGTTCATCTCGGATAAGATGGTCAAGACCAGACTGATCGGACAGTTCCACGGGGATTGTACCGAGATGGAGGGCGCAGCCATCGCCCAAGCGGCATATTTAAACAAGATCCCGTTTTTGATCATCCGCGCAATCTCGGATAAGGCGGATGACTCGGCGTCCGAGGATTATCCGACCTTTGAGAAGAAGGCCATCGCACACAGTGTGGCGCTGGTTTCCGAAATGGTTAAGAATTTGTAAAGGAAGGTGCAATATAATGGAATTAATACCCAGCTTTTCCGTGGATCACACAAAGATCATCCCGGGAATTTTCACGAGCAGGATCGATGTGCTCGGAGAGGAGAAGGTCACGACTTACGATGTCAGGGTGACAAAGCCCAACGCGGAGCCGGCGATTGATGTTGCCGCCATGCATACATTAGAGCACGTTATCGCAACCTTTTTGAGAAACAATCCGGATTGGAAGGATGAGATCGTATACTGGGGCCCGATGGGATGCCTGACGGGCTTTTATCTGATCATGAAGGGAAACCGAGCGCCGAAGGAGATTTATAAACTGGTACAAGGGGCCTTCGATTCGGTGAAGGATTGGGATGAGGTACCCGGTGCCAGCGCCGAAAACTGCGGCAACTATCTGATGCACAATCTGCCGATGGCCAAGTGGTACGCGGCGAGATTTGCCGGTTACCTTGCGGAAAACGGTGAGAATCCTCTGATCTTCGAATATCCGAAAACGGAACGACTTGTAACGGAAGACGGACAGAGCTTTTTTGATTCATAACCGTCGAGAGAGCCGTATTTCACGGTTTCTTCACATTCATTCTATAAACATCTATCCCACTTCATCCGATATTTCAGATGAAGTGGGATTTTTTGCTCTTTGGCCTCAAACCCTTACAGGGCAAGGCTTCCCGCAACTGACACCGAAGGAAAAAAACGAATTGCACAAAATATGGATAAACACCATAAAACAAAATCCATATTTTGTGGAAAAGTGTAAAAAAAGTATTTCATTTTTTGTTGCAATATGATAAAATGTCTTATACTATTGAGTAAGTGTGGGTTTTTGTGCCCATTTTTACGAAGATCAGTGTAAAACAAACAGTGTAAAGGTGTTGAGGTGAAAAAAATGAATTTAAAAGACAGACTTGTGAAAGGGTTACTCGATGTGGGCAAGAAACACAAGATACTTGTGTATCCGACACTTGCCCTGGTTGCGGTCATCACTGCGATTTCCCATGCAGTCTACTGGGGCAGGGGCAACGGCAAAAAGCTGGTTGCTTCTGTTTTGGTTATGGTTCTGCTTGTGACGCAGTCCCTCTTTTTGACCACATCCGCGAATTTTGACAGCGAGGAGGAGTACGATCCCTACAGCGATCCGAGCGTGGTCGCCGTGATCGAGGATCCGGATGAAAATCCTTATGCGGATCCGCAGGTGGAAGCTGTCTTCGAGAGCGAAGAAGACTACAATCAGGCAGTAAACACCGAAGCTCCGGCAGCCGACGATGAAGTGCCGGCTTACGAGGCTGACTCTGACACCGAGTTTGCGCCCGAAGACACCGCGGGCACGGACGACGAGACGGCAGCGGATGCCGCTTCGGAGATCGACACCGATTTAACCACCGATGAAAACACCTTAAACGCCGAAGATATAGATAACGCAGAAGACGAAGAATTTGAAGTTGAGACGAAGCGGGTCGGAGATCCCTGGGACGGCAAGTTGTATGTAAAGTATTATGCTGTTACGACTTCCGGCAATACGCTCGTAAAGACGGTAGAGTTACAGATGACGGATGAAGATGGAGATGGCACCTATAAGGTGAAACATACTGCTGTTGACACGGCAACGTTGCTTGCGGATGCAGGTGCGGCTATGGGGTTTACCGCAGCGGATGGGTTCTTTCGGATTGACGGTAACACGGTATGGCATGAAGCAGAATGTATTCATCCTGTGACAGGAGAGATGGAAATCTCTGCCAAAGAAGAAGACTCACATGAACTCAATCTCTATATCAGTATTTCCAGAGCAAAGTATGCCATCAATATTACCGATGGTCTTGCGGGTGCTGACGGAAACGGCGTCGATGAGGATCTTGCATGGACCGATACGATTGAATTGCCGGAAACGGATGCGTACAAAGGAGTATTGTATCCGACCTGCAATTACACTGTAAAGACATTGGCGGAATACGATGCGGACTTGACCAGATACGGTTATACCTTTGCGGGCCTTTCCTATAACGCGTCTTCTTATGCCCCCGGAACCGATATTCCGGTGCAGGCATCTACCATGAGTGTTACGACGATCAACCTGACCTCGGCATGGAAGGCTGAAAAAGTAAAGATCACATACGTTCCGATTCCGTCGGAAGATGAAGGAAATAAAGTAAAGAACCTGACTGATGTTGGAAAAACGGAAACAGCGCTCTATAATTACAATGAAAGCAGCGCACTGATGGCTTATGATGCTGTCAAAGTCTACTCGAAGAACAGTGCCTACTATCTGAAGGATTGGACGGTAGCGGGAGGAACCGCCACATTCGAAGAAGGATCAACACAGGCGATCAACACCGAGAATAATCTGGTAACACATGTTGAATCCGAAGATCCTGCGGCAAACGTTTCGGGTGTGATCTTAAACGGCGTATGGGCATACAAGGGAATTCAACTCTATGTAAACGGGAAAAAGACAGAGGATCCCCTGAGTGCTTCCGTGAGCGGAACCTACGGGACTGAAATGAGCACTACGATTTCGGCGGCGTATAAGGTGGATGATGTAGTAGGTGACAAGATGACATTTACGCTTTCGCCTGCCTCCGTTACAAAGCTGAACAATATCGGTTTAAATGCGACCGGTGTGGAGAATGACAATTCACTTGTGATCACGGGTACACCGAACAAAACAACCGGAGAAACGCCGATTGTGTTAACCGGATATGCGGCTGACGGAAATGCGGCAGCGGGAACGGAACCCACGGAGTGTACGATCACACTGACCATCGGTAAAAAGAAAGTTACCATCGATGACAGCACCATCTACGCTCCGGGAACAAACTCCGCGCCGACCAAGGAATACGACGGCACCAAGGTGATCCCGGTAGAGCCGAAGGCTACGATCGTAACCGCAGCCACGGGCGATGATGTCTATGCAACCTTTGATTCTTCAGGTCAGATGGCGACACCGGATGCCGGTGAGGCAAAGGATATCACTCTGACAAACGTGGTGCTTGGCGGAACAACCAAATCGGGTGCCGATGTAGAGGATTGCTACGAATTCGCAACCGGCGTACTGGACGGCACCAGCCATAAGGTAACCGGTAAGGGCCGCGTTTCCAAGAAGCAGTTAAATGCGGTTATGGAGCTTGCGGCGGAAGAGGGCAACACCGACGATATCAAATTCGGCCAGCCGGATCCCGTATACACCGTAAAGCTGACGGAGGCCAGTGTGGCCCTTTTGGCGGAAGCGGATCAGGCAAATTACACTACAAGTCCGGAAACGTTCATGACGAACACCTTGAAGCTTGCGGCACAGAAGGATTGGACCTGCAACCGTAAGCTCTACAGCCCGGCAGGCGAGTATCCGATCACGCCGAAATTCGGAGATTCCAACTACAATGTGACGGTGACCAACTCACCGCTGTCATTTACGGTTACTCGAGATGATGCTGATAATTATAACGGTAGCAAGTTGTATGAAGTCAGCCCTGTTCCGGACGGTCACACCTTCGTGCCGGAGATCGTGATCACACCGAAGGATCCGTACACAAAGATCCTGGAAGTGAAAAAGGATCTTGAGCCGAGCGATGCAAAGATCAACGCGACGGCTACGGAACTGAAGTTGAACAAGAACACGACCAACGGTACCGTGACCTTTGTGCTTGTCGGACCGAAGGATGCGGTTTCCACCATGGTCACCGTAGATAAGATCAATATTGATACAACGAAACCGGTACTGAAATCCTTTACGGTGGAAAAGAGCAAGATCTATGATCCTGCGATTCCCTACGGTGCTTATGCCAAGACAACCGTAAACATCGACGTGATCTATGAGACAAAGGGAAGCAAGGTCACCGAGATTTACTACTATTTCAGAAATGAGACTGATCCGGGAACGGAGCCGCAGATCAAGCTGACCAACGGAAAGTCGATCGGGTCGAATCAGTATGAGTTCAACATCCCGCTGGCACTCGGATCCAAGGGACAGCTGATCGTGTTTGCAGTCGATGAAAACGGCAGACAGTCGGATAAGAGCAAGTTGAAGCTGGACAAGGCAATCGCCGCCGAGACCGGAGAGTACTACGAGTGGGCGATTGAGAACGAGGGATGTATACCGGGTGAGATCACGGTAACGGATGCGGACGGTGCGACGGCGTCTACCGGCAAATGGTACAACAGCCTCACCTTCTCCGAGGAGACCACAGATCTTAACAGCGGTATTTACTCCATTGTCTGGACTGTGAACGGCGCGGAAGGCAAGGTGGAAAAACCCGTTGCTTCGGCCGCTATTCAGACAGCGGATCAGCCGAACCAGAAGATCCTTAAGTACAGATTTGTAAAGACCATTTCCGCTGCCAATGCGGAGGACTATCCCGCAGGCGGTTACACCGTGGGCGGTACGGTAAGAGATAACGCCGGAAACGCAACGGATCTTACAGCAGTCGGACCTTATAAGTTTGATCCCATCAGCCCGCGCATTACCTTGAATGACGGCGTGGATGCATCCGAGTACAAGGCCGAGGTGGAATTCAATTTCACGGCAACAGAGCCTGCGGATGAGAGCGGTATCGCCAAGGTAGCGCTTTACTCCGGTTCCGTAGCGGAAGGAAACCTCTTAAAGGTATGGAATACCGCAGAGGACAGCTATGATTACACCATCACCAAGAACGGCACCTACATCGTGGTAGCAACCGACAATGCAGGAAACGTGAGCCAGGAATCCAAGACCTTCAATAAGATCTCATCCCTGGCACCGGATGCGCCGAAGGTGGAGATCAGGGCAACATCGCCTGATAATGTAGGAAACAAGAGCTGGTTCATCAACGAGGCACCCGAGGCAGTGATCACATCCCAGGATAAGCTGTCCGACGGCGCAAAGGTGACAACCTATTACACCATCACCTATGATGACGGCGCACGTTCCGTTTCGGATTCCTTTACCGGAACGACCAAGACGATCCCGATCGACAAGCAGGGTAACGTAAAGATCTCGGCTTATGCAAAGAGTGAATCCGATATGATCAGCTCCACCGCTGAAGCCGAAGGAAATATCGATATCGAAAAGCCGGTGATCGAGATCACCGATTCCAGAGTGGATGCCTCCGGCAATGTGACAGTCAGCTTCAAGGTGAGCGATATGATCTCGGGCGTGGATACCGGGCGTGTGGCAGTGAACGGTTCTGAGATTCTGGTGACGAATATTGACGGTCTTGTGACCGGAAGCTTCAAGGCAAGTGGCAGTAACACATATACCATTACCGCTTACGATGTGGCGGGTAACGCGGCGGAAGAGGTAACAT
>CACZPL010000252.1 GCA_902783015.1 uncultured Lachnospiraceae bacterium | reverse complement strand
TGTTCCCGGATATAATCCACATCCCCCGCCTTTCCGGCATTCTCCAGCTTCTGCGCATCCTCCGACATGCCCATGGCACCCACCAGCTTGGAGGAGCTTTTCAACGCATGGACCTTGATGGTATAATTCTTCCAATCCTCAGACGCATAATATCCCTCGATTTCCGAAGCCTTTTCGGGTATCCCGTTGTAAAACAGCTTCATCACCTCGATCAGCGACTCCTCCGTCCCGTTATTCTTCAGGGCTTCGGCACCGTCAACCTCTTCAATGTCCTCGTACCATGCCTTTTCTTTTTCGACCGGTGCGGGCGGCTTCTCATAGGTGACAGGTTCTTTTTCCGTCACATCCTCTACCGGCACCTGATGCTCCGTCTTCTCCTTCGGAAGCAGGGAGATAAGATTATAGGACTGTTCCCCCTGTTCCATATACAGCAGACCGAAGGTACCGGGCCCGCAGTAGGAAGCCACCACTGCCGAGGCCGGCTGGAAGATAATGCGCTCGAAGTTCACCCGCTTCCGGATCTGCTCCTCGATCCATACCAATTCCTCCTCCGGGACGGATACATAGGTTACAAACAAAAGCTCCTTGTCCGGATTCGCCTTTCGGGACAGAGTCTTTCTGATATATCGCTCATAGCAGTGACGCAGAGAGCCCATCCATAGTCCGGCAATCCGGTACCTGTCGTTTGAAAACCTGATCGAAGGCCTCATCATCAGCGAGCCGGCGATCCGGTTCACCCGTTCACCGATCAGCCCCTTTGCCGCCATGTATTCCGTAGTACCCAGCACAAATCCCGAGCGCAGACGTTTCTTCGCCTGCTCAAGCACCGACACGATCTTGTCCACGGGCGTGTTTTGCTGGGCAAGCTTATAGCCCGCTAGGAGCAAATGCCCCAGACTGCTGGACATACACTCGGAATTGATCACCGTGACATTCTCAAAAGACCGCGCCGCACGGGACGCCCGGTCAAAGTCGTCACTCATACTCGTGGTGAGCGCGATATAGATCACATGGTGCGCCCGCTTTAACAAGCCCGCAAAGAACTCCTCGTAGGCGGAAACCTCCGGCGTTACACCGGTCACATGCTTTCCGGTCTCCATGTATTTCACGGCCTCGTCGGCACTCAGCTCCACATTGTCCAAAAACTCACCCTCATCGGTCACTACGGTATGGGGCAGTATGTCTATGGAAAGCTTCTTTTGCAGCTCCTCCGGTATATCACTCAAACTGCCGGCGGAAAGGATCACGGGCATCTTTCTGGTATAGCCGTGTCCGGTATTCATCTCCCTTGTATCCATCTGCACGCTCTTGCTGATGATCAGCTTTCCCTTGGGAATAAAGCGGAGCAGCATCTCCTCGAGCTGATGTCCTGACACCGGCTTGATCAGATAGCCGTTAAAGCCGCTCTGATTATAGAGCTCCCGGTTCTCGCTGCCCGCGTTTGCGGTGAGCACGATCACCGGCGTTTCGGCATTCAGTCCTCCTCTCTGGCTTCGGATGCGTTCCAGGCATTCGATTCCATCCATCCCCGGCATGAGGTGATCGAGCAGGATTACGTCATAGTGTCTCTTTAATGTGAAGTCCAGTGCCTCCGCTCCGTTCATCGCGGTATCGATCCGGATTGCCGTTTCGCTCAGGAGTTTTTTCTCCACCACCAGGTTCATCTCGTTGTCGTCCACGATCAGGATCGAAGCGTCCGGCGCCGTGAACATATTCTCATACTTCCTCCGTCCGGTGGTTCGTTCGCTGATGTTGATATTTCCGAGCGTCTCATCATTCGAGATTTCCTGCATCAATCGGACGGTAAAGGTAGTGCCCTGTCCGTACACGCTGTTCACGCTGACTTCCCCGTCCATCAGATCCGTGAGTTGCTTTACGATAGAAAGGCCGAGTCCCGTCCCCTCAATATTCCGGTTCTTTTCCTGGTCCACACGCTTGAAGGCGTCAAAGAGCGTGGGAAGTACCTCCTGACGTATTCCCATTCCGGTATCGGACACCGAGATCAAAAGCTGCACTCGTCCTTCTTCCGTCGACTCCGACTCGATGTGCAGGTTCACGCTCCCGGCCTGCGTATATTTCACCGCATTGTTTAACAGATTGATGATGATCTGCTTGATACGCACCTCATCTCCGAACAGAACGGAGGGAATGGAGGGATCCACATCCACATTAAATTCCAGCCCCTTCTCGTTCGCGCGCAGCCAGATCATGTTCACGATCTCGGAGATCATGGAAGAAACCTTATAATCCACGGGCACGATATCCATACTGCCCGCCTCGATCTTGGAAAAATCGAGAATGTCGTTGATCAGCGAGAGCAGCATCTTGCCTGCACCCTGTATATTTTCCGCATCCTTCTTGATCTCTTCCGACGCCTCTTCCCGGCGCAGGATCACCTCGTTCAGCCCGAGAATGGAGTTGATCGGGGTACGGATCTCATGACTCATGCTGGAGAAGAAACGGTTCTGCGCCCGGTTCAATTCCTCCGCGCGGGCCGCCTCCTCACGGGCGCGCAGGCTCTCGCGCCTCAGGTTTGCCTTCTGATATATGAAAAGGACATAGATCGCGATTCCCACCAGGATCACCGAAACCAGGGAATCCATAAAAAAGACCTTTCTCGTGTGAGGTTTGACCAGCTCCGGATGCAGATACCACGCAAAATATGCGCCCACAGCCACAAACGTCAGGCACATCATCATCACGATGCGAAGCTTACCCGAGAGCGCTGTACCGATAAACATATAGCCGAAAATGATCCAGAACACGCCGCCCCCCATGGGACCGCCTCCGAAAAAGAAGATCATCGGAATCAGCCAGAATACAACCCAGATCACCTGCACGATCGACCCGAGCAGAGGCTTCTTGCTGTGGATCGCGATATAGGGCACGATGGGTGTCGAGATCATGGTAGTAACGAGCGTGAAGATCTCCCAGATATTTTCCCCGTACAGGACATCAAAGATCACCGCCACAAGACAGGCCAGATTTCCGAGGGCTGCAAGCACGATCATCGTGCGCTCCTCATAGCTTAAATTCAGTTCTTTCAATCTGTTTTTTATCTGTCCGAACAGCTTCATGACTCACCACCTCCCGCAAAGGTGATGCGTTTTTCCGCCAGCACCCGTTTCATCACGTGTTCAAATTCTCCCACATCGATGGGCTTGGCCACAAAACCGTCAAAGCCCTCGTTTAAAAACATCTCCCGCGCGCCGCTCACGGCATTCGCGGTCAGTGCGATCACCGTGATATCGGTCCCGTTTCTTTTTGCCGCTTCCTTCAAGAGCTTCATGGCCTCCACACCGTCCATACCCGGCATCATGTGGTCCATGAAGATGATATCGTAGTCTTCCCCTCGTTCATAGCGATCGATCGCTTCCCTTCCGCCTGCGGCGGTCTCCACGATCATTCCGTATTCCTTGAACATTCCGGAGGCCACCACCAGGTTCATAGGCTCGTCATCCACGATCAGTGCGCGCACATCCTTAAACATCGGCTTGCTCTTCATGTCCGTGCAAAGCGTGTCCGGAGTCAGGAGTTCGCCGTTCAGCAAACGAACGACGGGAACCGCGTAAAGAGGCTTCGGCATGACGATCACCTGACTGCCGGGATTTGTATGAAAGCCCGCGCGTGCCGATACCGCTACGACCACACCCGTCTTGCTCAGCTCATCAAAATAAGCACCGTTCTCGTTGTATTCCTCTTCTCCCATAAAGATATGGCTCACATGCAGGCGCTCGATCAGGCGTTCCACTTCCCTTGCACTGTCCGCGGAATAAAGGGGTCTGCGAATCCCCACGGCCAGATTGGTTGCCATTTGACTGTAAAAATCGCGCACCGCGGGAACCTTGTACTTCTCCGGACGCACATGGAACAGAATATCTCCGACCGAGGAAGGATCCATATTCAGACAGGGGGCCTTGTCCGACACTGTCTGCGGAAGCGTCACACGCACCATGGTCCCGACACCCCGGTTGCTCTCGATCTTCACAAAGCCTCCCATCCGGTGGGCCATACCGTATACAATGGGAAGGCCGAGCCCTATGCCACCCGTACTGCGATTTCGCTTTTTGTTCGCCTGATACAGGCCCCTTGAAGCCATGGCGATATCCCGGCGACTCATGCCCACACCCGTGTCCGTCACCTCGATACACAGGTTGACACCGTATTTTCGCTCCGTGGTATAGATCTTGATATAAACACCGCCGCGGGCGGTAAACTTGATCGCGTTGAGCGTCAAATGACGAAGGATCTTCTTGAGCTTCCGTATATCCCCCCTCAAAACAGAGGGAACATTCGGGTCAAGGTCGATCACGAGCTCAAGATTTTCCTTGTTTCCCTCCGTGTAGTGTCTGTAATCCGCCACAAGGTCGTTGACCACGGAGGTGACCATATAGTTTTCCTCCTCGAGCACAAGACTTGCGCGCTTCACTTCGGTGTAGTCCTGGATATCCTCAATCTGATTGGAAAGACGCATTCCCGCATCCCGTATGGCATTCAGTTCCGTTCCGGAATCCTTCTTCAACAGGAGCATGGACATGCCGTTTACCACATTGACCGGCGTGCGAAGCTCGTGAGATATATTGGAGAGAAAATCATCCATATCGTTGTCATAGGACTCGATATCCCCATCCCGCTTTTTGATCGCCTCCGCCTGTTCAAGCCGGTTGCTCACCGATATCCGGCACACGAAATAAATGGTGACCACAACCACCAGCTGCAGGCAAATGCGCGAGATCGTAAGCGAATCAAGCGTAAAATTGTCCGGGTTAACGAAAAACAAAAACTGAAAACACATGATAAATGCGTATTCGATAAGGATCATGTTCAGGACAAAAATCCTGTCATAGAAAGAAAAGATCACAAACATAAGCGTGATAATGGTGCAGACATCAAATAAACTGGTCGCGTGCACACCGTGAAATAAAGTCGCAAACATTCCGAAGCCGAGATAAAAGGCCTCTCTCTGCTTCTCCGTCAGGTGCTGTCCGGCGTGCAGCACCCAGCAGGATATGATCCCGGCAAACAAAAGCGGATTCACCCAGCTCTCCCAGCTCTCCAAAAAGCTCTCCGCGATGAGTCCCGCCACCGAGATGGTTAAGACGATTACAATAAACCGATGGGTTCTGATCTTGCTCATCCCGTCTCCTTTCCTAGCTCTCAGAGCCCATTACGATATGCTCCGTATAAAAGCTCGTCTTCGCTCTCTCTCCGTATCCGAGTGCCTCCCATGCCTCAATGATACGCCGGATCACTTGGTCGGCGTTTTCCTTCGAGAGCAAGGGCAACACAACATAAAAACGATTCGACTTGCACTGAAAGATCAGGTCGCTCTTTCGGATCTGTTTCTGGAGTACATTCGAAAACTCCGCTATGATCTCGTCGAAAAGTACATCGTTTTCCTCCACGCCCACAGAGAACAGCGTCCTGCTGAATTCCCCGCCGTAGCGTTTCAGGAAACGCATGATAAACCGGTAATTCCAGGAGAAGGCCTCGATCCCGAGAAAGAGTGCACCCGTTCCCTCTCCGCGCTCCTCCACGATCTTTGTCACACGTGCAAGCTCCTCCTGCGGGGTTTCGGTGCTTTCCACCACCTGCGATGCGGGGTTGTAGATCTCGTATCCGTGCTTTCCGTTCTTCTTTACCGTATATAGCGCGCTGTCGGCACACTGAAACAGGAGTCTGTATTCCCGTCCGTGTTCAGGTGCGAGCGCAACTCCCGAAGATACGCCCAACGGGATCCCGTGATCCTCTCCCATCAGGTCCTTTGCTTCCTGCGAGAGACGCTCGTTGATTCCCCGCACGATGGATGCGATCCGTTCTCCCTCCGGCACGCCGTCGAGAAACGCCATGAACTCATCGCCACCGATCCTGCACAGCACATCATCGGTGTTGCCGAAAGACTTCATGATCTTTGAAAACGCAACCAAAATGCGGTCACCCATGTCGTGGCCGTAAAGATCGTTTACAAGCTTGAAATTGTCAAGATCCAGGATCATCAGCGCACCTTCCCTGTTCTTGCAGAGCGCACCTACCTTCTCCGTTCCGCTGGCTTTATTCCAAAAACCGGTCAGGCGATCGAGCATGGCTTCTTCCGTCAGACTCTCGATCATCTTACTCTTCTGGATGGTGTTATTGATCCTTCCGATCAGTATATCCTTGTCAAAGGGTTTTCTGATATAGTCCGCAGCACCGGCCTTCAGTCCTTTGCTCTCGGTCTCGCTGCTGTTTTCGCCCGTCAGAAAAATAACCGGCGTCGGTATTCTTCCTCGTTCCTCTTCAAATTCGCGCAGACGACGATAGGTTTCAAAGCCGTCCATTTCCGGCATCAGAATGTCCAGCAGGATCAAATCCGGCGTATTCTTTTCCATAATGCGCAGCAGGTCCTTTCCCGAGCGCATACAGGTTACACGCATATCCTGCGAATCCAGCAGGTTCTTCGCGTTTGTCAGGCTGACAGCCTCATCGTCGACAACAAAAATTCTATATCCCATTTTTCCGCCTCTCCATGTCATTTCTTTCGTACGGAGCTACGCAGGTGTAAACCTACATACCCGTATGTATATATAGCACAAAACCGCGCGCGCCGCAAGAATCTAACGTAACGCGATAAAAGGATCATAATCTATGATTACATCATACCCCCAACACCCCTCTTTTGAAAACAGAGTTACCTTGTTTTTTCTCGATCCCCAGTCTGAAATCATCTATTTTTTCGTGTATGCAGGCGGTGAAGCATTTGCTATAATGCGTGACATGAGGACACTGCTTTCGTCCTCCCATCTGACCATTTTTTTCTACGGAGGAAACACACATGATCCATAAAACCATCACACTGTCGGAGGAAAGAAACGTCTCCTTTACCACCTATTTTCTTGAAAACTCCCCGGAATACCAAAACGGTATAGCGCGTCCGCTCATCGTCGTCTGCCCGGGCGGCGGCTACTCCTTTCTCTCGGACCGGGAGGGGGAACCCGTGGCACTCCGCTTTGCCAATGCGGGTTTTCACACCGTGGTACTCCGATACGGGATCGGCGAACACGCCGTCGCCCCGGGTCCCTTAAAGGACATCGCGGACTGCGTTTGTTACCTAAAGGAGCACGCCGGAGAATACAGGATCGATCGTGAGAACATCTTTGTCTGCGGTTTCTCGGCCGGGGCCCATGTGGCGGGTCAGCTCGGCTGTTTTTGGAATAATAAGGAGCTGCTGCCCGACTATGCCGGCAGACAGGAGATGATCCGTCCGGCAGGCATGATCCTCTGCTACCCGGTGCTCGACCTCAGACAGAGCGTGACCGACATGGATATCGGTGTATCAATAAGCAAGAGCCGCGATGAGATCGACTTTGACCAAAAGCATCCGAAGATGCCGCTTGAAAGCTACTTCATCGCCGATGAAGCAAGCGGGCACTATCTTGTGGATTTCGAGAAGGCCATGAATGCCTATATCTTTGACGGCGAGTACACGGACGAGCAGGAGGACTTCTACTCCCTGCAAAATCAGGTATCGAAGGACACACCGCCCGCCTTTCTCTGGCATTGTGCGGGTGACGGGCTCATCTTCCCCGCAAACTCCCTCGAGTTTGCCGGCGCACTTGCTCGGGAGGGCATAGACTACGAGCTCCACATCTTTAACGGCGGTCAGCACGGCATCGCAATGGCGGACTACGTGACAGCCAATGACTCCGGGCAGTATTACGCCCCCGCGGAAAAATGGATGGATCTCGCCTCCTGCTGGGTCAACAGGGTCTCCGGTTTCGAAGAAATGATCAAAACCCAATACATTCATGCATAATATGTGCTATAATACATTTCGAATAAAAGATCGGAGTGTGATCATTATGAAAAACAACAGAAACAAAAAGATCGGGATCGCCATCCTGTCCGCCGCCCTTTCGTTTTCGCTCTACGGATGCGGCTCTTCTGGCGATGCAGCC
>CACZPL010000251.1 GCA_902783015.1 uncultured Lachnospiraceae bacterium | reverse complement strand
CATACCCCTGATGTATTCGCCCGCCATGCGGGATGTAAGATGCGGATCCTCGCCGTAGGCTTCCTCATTTCTCCCCCAGCGCGGATCGCGTTCCATATCGATGGTGGGCGCAAAGAAGCAAAGTGCACTGTTTAAGCCTTCGTTGTGCAGACTTCTGGCCTCGGTGCCCACCACGTCTCCGATCTTTCTCATCAGCTCCTTATCCCACATGGCAGCCATGCCGATGGGATTCGGAAAAATGGTGGTATACTGCGGTCCTCCCAGGTCTACGTCAAAGCTCTGATCATGACGCGCCTGCACTCCGTGCGCTGCCTCTCCGCCGGTATCAAACCGCGGCAGCCCGATATATGCGAACTCCGATCCTCTTCCCGCAAAGGCAATGAGCTTGTGCGCAAGCGGCATCTTACTTACAAACTCCTCTGCTTTTTTTCTGTGATAACTTAAATCTCTTATCAAATGTACACCTCGATTTTCTATTAACAAGGGGACGGCTCTTTTGTCGAAGCAACAAAAGGACCGTCCCCTTGAACGTTTATTGTTTATGGAAACCTAAAAATTTAACAACAGCGAGTGGATTTCCGAGAGCGTCATTCACCCTGACCACATGACAGCATGTGGACCTGCCTTCCTTGATCTTTTCCGTTTCCGCAAAGATCTTGTTGCTCTTCGGCGTGCCCACAAAGGTGATATCCGCAGACACGGAAACCGTACCCGGCCGCGACCTGTTTGTCGCAACCGCAAAAGCGAAGTCGGCGATCGTAAAATACACGCCGCCCATCACACCGCCGACCGCGTTTTTATGACGCTCGTCGATTGTCAGGCTTACCTTGGCGTATTCCTCTCCGATCGCTTCTATGCAGCAGCCCGCGTCCGCCGCATATTTATCATTTGCAAAGAAGGCTCGCACCTCTTCGATATTGTTGATATCCATATATTACTCTACCTCTAAATCTAGCCGCGCAATCGCAACATGCATTATACTCTTGCTGCAATCAGATCTCCCATCTTAAGCGTCCCAACCTTCTTGCATCCGTCGGACATGATATCCCCGGTGCGATAGCCCTCCACGAGTACCTGCTTTACCGCCTGTTCGATGGCATCGGCTTCCTTGTCGAGATCAAAGGTAAACCGGAGCATCATGGCTGCGGACAGGATGGTTGCGATGGGATTGGCGATCCCCTGCCCCGCGATATCCGGTGCGGATCCGCCGCTTGGCTCATAGAGACCGAACTTCGTCTCGTTTAAGGATGCGGAGGAAAGCATGCCGATGGAGCCGGTGATCATGGAGGCCTCGTCCGAGAGGATGTCACCGAACATGTTCTCGGTGAGTACCACATCAAACTGGGCCGGATCCTTAACAAGCTGCATGGCTGCATTGTCTACCAGCATATGCTCGTAGCTGACCTCGGGATAATCCTTTGCCACCTCTTCCACGATCTTTCTCCAGAGTCTGGAGGAATCCAGCACATTGGCCTTGTCCACGCTGGTCACCTTCTTGCGGCGCTTCATGGCGATATCAAAGGCCTTGATGGCGATACGACGGATCTCCTTTTCCGTGTAGGTCAGCGTGTCGATAGCCGTCATCACGCCGTCGATCTCCTCCGTCTTTCTCTCGCCGAAATAAAGTCCGCCGGTCAGCTCGCGCATGATCAGCATATCAAAGCCGCGGTCTGCGATCTCCTTCTTTAAGGGGCAGGCGTCCTTCAGCTGATCGTACAGGAGGGCCGGGCGCAGATTTGCAAAGAGGCCGAGCTCCTTTCGGATCTTCAGCAGGCCTGCCTCCGGGCGCTTGTTCGGGGGAAGCTTGTACCACGGAGAGGTACTCGTGTTACCGCCGATGGAGCCGAGAAGGACCGCATCCGCAGCCTTTGCCTTTGCAACCGTCTCATCCGTCAGCGGATCCCCGTAAGCGTCAATGGAGCAGCCGCCCATTAAGAGCTGCTCATAGTTAAAGGTGTGGCCGTATTTGGTGCCCACCGCATCCAAAACCTTCATGGCTTCGGTCACGACCTCCGGGCCGATACCGTCGCCTTTGATCACTGCAATATTAGCATTCATAGTCTTACTCCTTACTGTTGATGTAGTTTATTAAGCCCTCTTTGCTTATGATCTCCTGCATAAAAGGCGGGAAGGCCTGACCCTGATATTCGGTTCCCTTGGTAAGGTCATAGATCTTACCGCTGTCGAAATCGATCTCCACCTCATCGCCGGCCGCGATCTCCTTTGCAGCCTCCGGGCACTCGATGATCGGAAGCCCGATATTGATGGAGTTTCTGTAGAAGATGCGCGCGAAGGTCTCTGCGATCACGCAGGAAATGCCGGACGCCTTGATGGCAATGGGCGCATGCTCGCGAGATGAACCGCAGCCGAAATTCTTGTTGGCCACCATGATGTCACCCTGCTTTACGCGGCCGACAAACTCCGTGTCAATGTCCTCCATGCAGTGCTTCTTTAAGTCCTCGGGATCCGAGGAGTTTAAGTAACGTGCCGGGATGATCACATCCGTATCCACGTTGTCACCGTATTTATGTACCGTTCCTTTTGCTTTCATCGAAATATCCTCCTTCGTTCCCTTATACTTCAGCCGGGCTGCTGATCTTGCCCGTGATCGCGGAAGCCGCCGCAACCGCCGGACTTGCGAGATAAACCTCGGAATCCACATGGCCCATGCGACCGACAAAGTTTCTGTTCGTGGTGGAAACCGTGCGCTCGCCGGCTGCCATAACGCCCATGTGACCGCCGAGGCAAGGTCCGCAGGTCGGGGTGGAAACAACCGCGCCTGCCTTGATGAAGGTCTCCGTCAGGCCTTCCTTTAACATCTGCATATAGACATCCTGTGTGCCGGGGATCACGATCACGCGAACACCCTTGGCTACGGTCTTGCCCTTCATGATCTCCGCAGCGATGCGCATATCGGAGATACGGCCGTTGGTACAGGAGCCGATCACTACCTGATCGATCTTGATATCGCCCACCTCATCGATGGTCTTTGTATTTTCAGGAAGATGCGGGAATGCTACCGTCGGCTTCAAGGTGGAAAGGTCGATGGTGTATTCCTCATCATAAACCGCATCCGCGTCTGCCTCATACTTGGTATAGGACTTTGTCGAATGCTCCTTCATGTAAGCTTCTGTCAGTTCATCCACGGGGAAGATACCGTTCTTTGCGCCGGCCTCGATGGCCATGTTGGCGATGGTGAAACGGTCGTCCATGGTGAGGTTCTTGATGCCCTCTCCCACAAACTCCATGGATTTGTACAGTGCGCCGTCCACACCGATCATGCCGATGATGTGTAAGATCACATCCTTGCCGCTCACCCAGGCAGCCTTCTCACCGACAATGTTGAACTTGATAGCGGAAGGAACCTTGAACCAGGCCTTGCCCGTCATCATGCCGGCTGCCATATCCGTGCTGCCGACACCGGTGGAAAAGGCGCCGAGGGCACCGTAGGTACAGGTGTGGGAGTCCGCGCCGATGCAGGTCTCACCTGCAACGATCAGTCCTTTTTCCGGGAGCAGCGCATGCTCGATGCCCATGGCTCCCACATCAAAGAAATTGGTGATATTGTTTGCGTCCGCATATTCCCGCACACACTTACAGTGCTCTGCGCTCTTGATATCTTTATTCGGTGTAAAGTGATCCATGACAAGGGCGATCTTGTCCTTGTCAAACACCTGCTGGTTTTTAAATTTGGAAAGCTCCTTGATGGCAACCGGTGAGGTCACATCATTGCCCAAAACAAGATCTAAGTTTGCCTCGATCAGCTGACCGGCTGTCACGCTTTCCAAACCTGCGTGTTTGGCCAGGATCTTTTGCGTCATAGTCATTCCCATAATCCTATCCTCCTGAAAAACAAATCATAATAGCTTGTATTATACCCCGTCAGCCGATTCACTGCAAGGGTAAAACGCTCCTACGGATCATTCGCCGAACAGCGGTGTGGAATAATACCGCTCCGCCGTATCGGGCAGCACGGTGACCACTGTCTTGCCGGGGCCCAGCTTTTTCGCAAGCTTGATGGCAGCGGCCACGTTTGTACCGCTGGAGATCCCGCACATAAGGCCTTCCTCTCTCGCGAGTCGCTTGGCCGTCTCGATGGCTTCGTCATCGGTGACCACATAGATGTCATCATAGATATCCCGATTTAATATGGCCGGGATGATGCCGTCACCGATGCCCATCTGCATATGGGTCCCGATGGTTCCGCCCGCCAGGATCGCCGCATTCTCCGGCTCCACGGCCCAGATCTCAATCTCGGGGTACTGTCGTTTGAGCATTTCCCCGATACCGGTAATGGTGCCGCCGGTGCCGATGCCCGAGCAAAAGCCGTCGATGGGGCCGGATACCTGCTCCATGATCTCCAGCGCCGTGCGCTTCTTGTGCGCCTTGACATTGTCCTCGTTTTCAAACTGCTGGGGCACAAACACGTGTGGATCCTTCTTTTGCATTTTGAGTGCCATATTCAGGCACTCCTCGATGCAGGCTCCGATGTCTCCCGCGTCGTGGATCAACTTGACCTCGGCGCCGTAGTGGCGCACCAGCTTCCTTCTCTCCTCGCTCACGGAATCGGGCATGATGATGATCACGCGGTAACCCTTTACCGCGCCCACAAGGGCCAGACCGATGCCCTGGTTTCCGCTGGTCGGCTCCACGGTGATGGTGTCCTTGTCGATGAGGCCCTTCTTCTCCGCCTGCTCGATCATGTTGAGTGCGGTTCTTGTCTTAATAGAACCTCCCACATTCAGGGCTTCCATCTTGACGAGAAGCTCGGCGCTGTCCACCCCTACCATTCTGTTCAGACGAATCATCGGTGTGCGGCCTACGGCCTCCAAAATATTGTTATATATCATCTTACGGAATCTCCTTCCTCTTGACACTTCATATATTTTATGATATATTGCTCTTTGTTTTTAGCCGGTGTGTCGGAATGGCAGACGATGCAGACTCAAAATCTGTTGTGGGTAACCACGTGTGGGTTCAAGTCCCACCACCGGCAGGAAATTCGCGAAAAAGCAGATGCAGAAATGCATCTGCTTTTTTCGTGAAGGGCCTGCCGGCCAACTTGAATAGTGTTCAAGGTCTCGCCTTCACCGCGCAATCGTGGTGTCCACCGGACACCGCGCGACAGTCGGTGCGCAATCGTGGCATCCACCGGATGCCGCGCACCCCACCACCGGCAGGAAGGATGCGATATGCATCCTTTTTTATTATGATTTAAAGTGAGGGTGCGGTCGGCTGTCATGTTATAAGCGCCTCTCGGAGCAGGATAGAATTTCTTAATATCCCGTTTACCTCAGCAAGTCCGCACCCGGATGGTGCGGACAGGTGCCACTGAGGCAAGGATGCCGAATTGGCACCGGTTGCGTGACCAGCCTATAACCTCGGTCGGGATATTGTAGAAATTCATCGTGCGGAGAGCGAAGCGGCATAACATGACAGCCGACGCACCCGTATTATTAAGTATTATTAAGTATTATTAAGTATTCTATGACCCCGTCCCCGAGTACTTCAAGGCCCCGTACATCCAGAACTTATAACTCAGGTAGAACAACAGCGCCCCCACAAACGGCGAGATAAACGACAGCACACCCGCTTCCTCCGGCCGCAGGATCACCAGGCTCGGATAGTACGCGATAAACGCGATGGGCACCACAAAGGTAAACACAAACTTGAATACCGGAGAGAAAATGGTGATCGGGTACTTGGAATAATCCCGGAACTTCATGGTAAGGTCCAGCAGGTAAAACGAATTCATGATCCAGAAGCAGCTTGCCGCCGCCGCATTCTGCAGGGCCACCATGACAAGGGACGCCGTGATCAGGAAGATGATCGTCTTGAGGATGGCAAGGGGCGTCACCGCCAGACCGAGCTTCGCCCAGGAGTAGACCAGCGTGCCGATGCCGAAGGTAAACTGCCCGAGACCCTTGATATCAAACACCTCCGACTGGAAGTAAAAAAACAGATTCATGGGCCGGAAGCAATACTTGATAAAATCACCGTTGTACACATATTGCCGCAGGCTCCAGTTGTTGTCAAAGAGACACTGCACCGGTGTTAAAGCAACCAGCGAAAAGCCGTACAAAAACAGCATCTCGTAATAGCCCCAGCCGCCGACGGAGGGGAAATTGCGAAACAGGATCCAAAAGCTTACGAAGCCGGCGATGTTCGTGCAGATCATGCCGACGGTGGAAATGATAAAATCGGCACGATAACTCATCTTGCTCTTGATATCCTGTGCCAGGATCTTGCGATAAATACGCAGATAGAAACCCAAACCTTTTCTTTTACGAATCACTGCATTATCCATACTATCAACCCCCATTCACCGTGATCTGCCTAATCGAGAGTCTCCAGAACCCGCGGCTGATCAGTGCCATCACCACAACCCAAAACGCCTGAACACCGATCATGGAAAGCGTTTCCATGGTGTCACCGCTCTTTCCGAGCAGAATGAGAAGCGGTGTGTTGTAGATGGACTGGAACGGCAGATACATTACGACCGTCTTAAAGGGCTCCGGGAAAAACGCGATCGGAATGGTCGCACCCGAGAGCAGGGTTACAAGCACCTGCTTCATGATATTGATGCCCCAGATAGACTCCGTGTAAAGGCAGATGCCGCCCACAAAATAATCGATACTGTTGTTGATGCTGACCGCCAGGAAGACGGACAAGATGAACCACAACAGATTCCACGACATGGGGATAGCCCCGTGAGTCACAATGGACACCACGATAAAGGTCGGCAGGAAGGTGAACACAAAATGCGTGATCAGCTCGCCCGCGTAGGACCAGAACACATACTGCCGGTAATCCATGGGCTTGATCAGGTCAAGCACGATCTGCCCGGACTGGATATTCCGGCCGATCTCCCACACGATATACATTTCCATAAAGGTAAACAGCGCTGTGGCAAGCACCAGGTAGATCAGCGTGTCGTTAAAGGTCATGCCGTTTACCGTATCCGTTCCGGCCGAAGCGTAGATCGCTTTCCACAGGAAATATACCACCAAAAGGTAGAGCAGATTTCCGAAGATCATGATCAGCGTGGAGAGCCGAAACGATAAAGAAGTGATAATGCTCGCCCGCGTCAGAGCAAAATACTTTTTAATGTTAAGATTCATATTTATTCCTCCACCTTTGCCGCGATACTCTCTTTATCATCGTAAATCTTCTTGATCACGTCTTCCGTGGAGATCTCTTCGAGCTGCATATCGGTGATCTTCACGCTGTGACGGATGCCGTCCAAGACCTCCATCACCTGACGCTTATCCTCATCCACCAGCACGGAGATCCACTCATCGTCGGAGGTCACCGCAAAATCCGGGAACTCCTTCGTGATGATGGCTTCCGCCTGCTTCATATCTCCCGCCGCTCTGATCTTCAAGGTCCTGTAGGCGCCAAAGAAATTCTTTAAGTGCTCGATATCGTTGTCGTAGAGCATCTTGCCCTTGTCGATGATCACGATCCGTCTGCAGAGCGCGTCCACATCCCCCATGTCATGAGTGGTCAGGATGACCGTTGTGTTCTTCTCTTTATTGAGGGCGTGAATGAGCTGGCGGATCTTTGCCTTCATGGACACATCGAGACCTATGGTGGGCTCATCCAAAAATACCATCTTCGGATTGTGCAGGAAGGCGGCCAGGATATCACTTAAGGTACGCTGACCGAGGGACATCTGACGGATCGGCTTTTTCAGGATCTCGTTCAGGTCTACCTGGCTCTCGTAGAGGGCGATCATATCCTTGTAGTCCTTGTCCGGGATCTGGTAGATATCCTTTAAGAGTTTAAAGGATTCGATAAGAGGAAGCGCCCACCAGAGCTGTGTACGCTGACCGAATACCACACCGATCTCCTGCGCATAAT